>JAXDIC010000185.1:0-3304 GCA_034664185.1 Thermoleophilaceae bacterium | reverse complement strand
CGCACGCGCTCGCCCACCGTCAGCGTGCCGGCCTCCTCGTCAACGTTGAGCAGCCCGCGGATCAGGAAGTCGCCGCGCCCGTAGTCCGGCTTGTTCTCGTCGATCACGATGCCCAGCAGCAGGCCCCGGGCGGCCATCGCTCGCTCGGCCAGGTCCAGCTCGGCGATCGCCTGCTGCAGCCGTTCCAGCGCCGGCTTGCTGGCCAGCTCCGCGATCACATTGCCCTCCGCCGCGGTGACCACCATCTCCGGACCGATCGGGCGCGCTCCCTGCGACACGCACGGCCGCACGTCCACCCCGGTGAGCACCACGCCCACGGCGCCCTCGCGCTCGACCTCGTCGCCGTGCATCAGCGTGCCCAGGCCGGGACCGCCGCCGGCGCTGGAGAGCCCACCGACCACGGGCAGCCCCGGTCGCTCCTCGGCGATCCGGGCCAGCAGCGGCTCGACGGGGAACGAGTAGGGATCGGCGAGCAGGATCAACGCGTCGGACTGGTCGAGGTCGGGCATGCCGCCGATGGCCACGCGCGACTCGGCCACCGGGACCGCCTCGAGGTGGAAGGCGTCCACCCCGGCGTCCGGCAGCGACGCGGCCCAGACCGCCACTCCCCCCTGCTCCAGCTCGCGGCCGGAGCCCACCACGCCCTGCGCCCCGCAGCCCACGACGGCTCGCGCGCCGATCCGCTCGCGAACCGCGGAGAGACCCTCCTCGACGTGCGTCAGGTTGGCCGCCCCGGCGAAGACCACCGCCAGGTCGGCGGGAACGCCGCCGAGCCCCATCGCGGCGCGGCCGGCGGCCTCCGCGAACGCGTCAACTCCTCCGTCCTCCGGCGCGAGTCCCGTGGCTATCCGCGTGGGCACGTCCTCATGTTCGCACTCGCGGCGGCTCGGCCGCGCATCACACCACTCGCAGCTGCTCCCCCTCCTGGGGAGACGGCCCCGGATCCTGGCCCACCAGCTCGCGGAACCGGCGCGCCGAGGTGGGCGCGTCCATCCCGCGGTTGTTGTTGAACATCACGTGCACCTCGCCGGCCTCCTCGGCCATGCCGCGGGCGCGCGCGGCGATCTCCCGAAGCTCCTCGTCCGAGTACTCCCAGCCGAAGCGCTCCGCCACGGTCTTGCCGTGCATGTAGCCCTCGGCGTCGCGCCCGTGAGCCCGCATGTAGGCCAGCTGGTCGGAGGTGACGGCGTCGACCGGCGGCATGATCGGCACGTGCTCGGCGCGCGGCGCGTCGACGGCCACGAAGGCCACGTTGCGCTCGGACAGCTGGGCGAAGGTGTCCGCCGCGCGCTCGCCCGAGACCCAGCCGCGATGGCGGAGCTCGATGGCCAGCCGGCGCGGGGCGATCCCGTCGATCAGCTCGTCCAGCTCCCCCAGGCTGTTCCTGTCGGGCGAGAAGGCCGGCGTGAGCTGCAGCAGGAACGCGCCGAGCTTGCCGGCCGCCTCCAGCGGGGCCACCGCCTCGATCGTCTTCTCCACCATCGCGCGCTCCAGCTCGGGCGTCAGCTTCACGCGTCCGCGCGGGGTCGTCTCCACGCCATCGCGCAGCTCCGGCGGCAGCGAGTCCAGCGGCGCGGCGTGCCTGGAGAGCAGGCGGTGGAGCTTGACGTCGAACACGAACCCGGGTGGCGTGGCGCGCACCCAGCGCGCGACCGTTCCGAGCTCGGGCACCGCGTAGAAGCTCGAGTTGAGCTCGACGGCCTCGAAGCGCTGCGAGTACCAGGGCAGGCGCTCGCGGGCGGACATGCCGGGCGGGTACCACTCCTCCACGAAGCCGGGGTCGGCCCAGCTCGAGGTGCCCACGAGGATCCGTCCCGCCATGCCGGCCACGGTAGCTACCCGCGGCGCCCGAAGCTGTGCGCGGCGGGCATCACCGAGCGCAGGTTGCCCACGTCCTCGTCGGTGCTCCACACGCGGCGCGGCTCGATGTGGCGGATCTCGCCCAGCGGCAGATCGGGACGCTCCAGCCGGCGCAGCTCGGAGACCAGCACGTTGGTCACGCCGTCGCGCCGCTCGAGCCTGCCGTCGGCGATCACGATCGGCTCGGCGCGCACCGCCAGGCGGCAGCGCTCGTACACGGGCGGCGGGACGATCAGGTTGATCGCGCCAAACTCGTCCTCGAGCAGCATGAAGGTGATCCCCTTCGCCGTCGCCGGCCGCTGCCGCGCCACCACCAGGCCCGCCACGCGCACCCGCGCGCCGTGCCCGGCGCGGTCGAGGTCCGCGCTGGAGGCCACGTCCTCGCCGAGGTCCGGCCGCATCAGCTCCATCGGGTGCTCGCGCAGCGTGACCTTGGTGGACCCGTAGTCGGCCAGGAGCCGCTCCCACGCCGTCATCTCCCGCAGCGCCGGGACCTCCCCGGGGTCGAGCGGCAGCGCCAGCTGCGTCCCGCCCGCGACAGCGATCCCCTGCGCCGACACGCCCAGCATCCACAGCGCCTGCCGCCGCCCGCCTTCCACCAGCTGGTCGCAGGCCCCAGCCCACGCCAACCGCTCCAGAGCGTCGCGCTGCGCACCGCAGCGCCCGACCAGATCGCCGAGCGAGCGAAACGCCCCCCGCCCCCGCTCCTCGACCACCCGCCGGACATCCTCCTCGCCAACGCCGGCCACATAGCCCAGGCCGACGCGCACGCCGAGGTCTCCATCGCGCTCGACCCTGCACTCGGCATCCGATCGCACCACGCACGGAGGAAGAACGGGGATCCCCCGCCGCTGCGCCTCGTGGACCAGGGAGTCCGGCGGATAGAACCCCATCGGCTGCTCGTTCAGGAGCGCGCACAGGAACTCCGGCCCGTAGTGCACCCGCAGCCACGTCGACTGGTAGGCCAGCAGCCCGAACGCCGCCGAGTGCGCCTTCGGGAACCCGAACCCCGAGAAGCCGACGATCTTGTCGTACACGCCCTGCGCCACCGCCTCGGAGACACCCCGCGCCACCGCCCCCTCCACGAACTTGCGCTCGTACGCGCGCATCGCCGCCTCGCTGCGCGCCCGGCTCATCGCTCGCCGCAGCCCCTCCGCCTGGCCCGGGGAGAAGCCCGCGAACGCCATCGCGACCTCGATCACCTGGTCCTGGAAGACGATCGCCCCGAGCGTGTCGCGCAACACGGGCTCGAGCGACGGGTGCTCGTACGGGATCTCGTACGAGGGGTCGGCCCGCAGCGCCCTTCGCCGCTCGATGTAGGGGTGCACCGCCCCGCCCTGGATCGGCCCGGGCCGCACGAGCGCGACCTGCACGGTGAGGTCGTCGAGCGACTCCGGCAGCGTCCGCTTGAGCATCTGCATCTGGGCGCGGCTCTCGATCTGGA
>JAXDIC010000181.1:0-17181 GCA_034664185.1 Thermoleophilaceae bacterium | reverse complement strand
GGGGCGAGCTGTGGCGGCGGATGAACGAGCAGTACGGCGGATTCGAGGACTACCGTGCCCAGACGGCGCGCGACATCGCCGTGTTCGTGCTCGAGCCGCGCTGACGGCTCCCAGAAAGCGGTTCGGTCGTAACCGGCCTGGGTAGAAGCAGCCGGGAAGGCGCCGGCGCGGGGCCGGCCAGCCACAGAGGGGGGCACGAATGAGGATGGTCGGATCCAGCTTGGTCGCAGCACTGGCGCTCGCGCTCTCGCTTGCGGCGTGTGGAGGAAGCAGCAGCAGCAGCTCGTCCAGCTCGTCCAGCTCCGACCCGGTCGCCGCCGCCCTTCAGACGCCCGGCGTGCGCACCGTGCTGATTCCGAAGCAGTCCAACGACCTGACCATCGTGATCCCGTCGTGCTCGGAGGCCCAGGCGGCCCAGCCGGGCAGCACCAAGATCCCACCCGGCTCGAACCAGATCGTCGTGCCCAAGGGCTCGCTGACCGAGGCCATCGCGGTCCAGCCGTGCGTCAGCCCGTCGACGCAGTCCAGCTCGAGCTCCTCCAGCAGCTCGTCCAGCTCGTCGTCCTCGGGCGGAACCAGCACCCCGCCGCCATCGGGCACCATCCTGGTCACGCCGGGAGCCGGAGCGTCGCAGCAGAGCTCCCAGAGCGGCACGAGCCAGGGCAATCAGCTGGTCCTGCCGAGCAACAGCAGCGTGACCACGGTGATCGTGCCTCCCTGCACCCAGGCCTCCAGCGGCGGCGGCTCGGCCAGCAAGAGCCAGGCGCTGCCGGCCGCGCAGGGCAAGAAGGTCGTCACCGCGCCCCCGTGCACGGTGCCGTCGTCGAGCAGCAGCAGCAGCAGCGGAAGCTAGGCTCCGGCGGCCATGCCCTGGGACGACGACGACGATTGGGTCGGCGAGCCGCCGGAGGGCCGGCACAGCGCCGACCGCGCGAAGCCCGAGTTCTGGCGTCTGCAGCGACCGCCGGAGATCATGGCCGCCGTGGTGCTGCTCGGGATCATCGTGCTGGTGGTCGTGCTGCTGACGCGCTCATGACGAGGACCGACCGTGGCATCTGAGAACGGGGCCGACGACGGCAGTCCGTCCGGCAGGCAGCCGTACTTCTGGGTGATGGTCGTGCTCGGCGCGCTGCTGGCCGCGGCGGCGCTGGCGGGTGGCAGCAGCAGCACGAAGACGACGCCGACCAGATCGACGCTGGCGGGCGCACGCGCCGTGCTGGTGCCCACCTCGGATCGCCCGCGGACCGTGGTGGTGCCGGCGTGCAACACGCCTCCGGACGCGACGCGCCGCAACGCGGAGCGCGGGGTGACCACGCCCGGGGCGGCGGTGGTCGAGCTTCCGCGCACGCCCGGCGTACGCACGCTGCTCGTGGCCAGGTGTCAGTCCGCCACCGCAGCTGCGACCAACGGGTCGGCCAACCCGCCGTCGGCGATCTTCGTGCTGCCGATCGGGTCGCCCACCAACGGCAGCGCGAAGACGCCGGCGGGCGAGTCGCAGGTCATCGTGCCCAACGCCAGCGCCGCCACCACGGTCGTCGTGCCGCCCTGTCCCGCCGTGGGCGCCACCGGTGGCGCCGGCAGTGCGCGCGGGCCGGCGCTGATCGTGAAGCCCGCGAGCGCCGGCTCGAAGGTGGCCGCGGCGCCGCAGTGCTGACCGCGTAGCCGGAACGCGCGCTAGAGCCCGTGGTTGGGCCACTCGGGCTTTCGCCCGGCCTTGAACGCGGACGCCCCGATCGTGTGGCTGTCGCGGCGCATGAACATCGACAACGTTGCCTCGGCCTCGATCCGCAGGCGCTCCTCCAGGGTGCGGCCCACCCCAAGCACGACGCTCTCCTTGTCCGCTCGGATCGCGCCCTGGGGCAGCTCCGCGATCTCGCGGGCCAGCTCGGTGGCCCGCCGAAGGGCCGCGCCGCGCGGCACCACCTCGTTCACCAGTCCGATGCGCTCCGCCTCTCGCGCGTCGATCCGCCGCCCGGTGATGATCAGCTCCATCGCGCGCGCGTAGCCGACGACCAGCGGCAGCCGCGCGGTCAGGCCGTCGCCGCCCACGATGTTCCAGCGCCGCTCGAGCGCGCCGAACTCGGCGTTCTCGGCGGCGATCCGTATGTCCGCCAGCAGCGCGGTCTCGAGCCCGGCGGCGAACGCGTAGCCGTTCACGGCTGCGATCACCGGCTTGAAGACGTCGATCCGCCGCGTGTATCCGCACGGGCCGGGATCCGAGTACATGCTGCGGCGGAACTCCTCGTAGTCCGGCGGCTGGTCCAGCTCCGACGCCTCCTGCAGGTCCCAGCCGGCCGAGAAGGTCGTCTCGCCCGCGCCCGTGACGATCAGGACGAACGCGTCGTCGTCGTCGCGGAAGCGCTGCCAGGCGTGGTGCAGCTCGCCCGCCATCCGCCGGCTCAGCGCGTTGTGCTGGTCGGGACGGTTGTAGACGAGCGTCACGACGTGCTCGTCCTTCTCGTAGAGCAGGGTGTCGTAATCCATGCGGCGCCTCCTGGTCTGGGGTGCCCGGCATGGTGACGACGGCCGTCCAGCCGCGCATCCTCAATTCAGGCCTAGTGGTGGCGTGCCGATATCGATGCGATGGTCGCCACCCGCCGGATGCTTGTGCGACGCTTCGTAGCCCTCGCTGCGTTCGTCGTGGTGATGGCGGTGAGCGCTCCCGCCAGCGCATCCGCGGCGGCCGCGCAGAACCCACACGGGCGCTTCCTCGGCGTGGTCCCGTCGAAGGCCGCCTCCGGCTCCGCGTTCGCCCCCCGCAGGGCGCCCTCGGGCGACCTGAGCTACCACGGCGGCCCCGTCGTGCACGGCAGCACGGCGTACGCGATCTACTGGGCGCCGCCCGGATACAGCTTCCCGAGCGACTACACCAGCTCGATCGCCGACTACTTCACCCACGTCGCGGCGGACAGCGGCAAGAGCACCAACGTGTACTCCGTGGCCAGGCAGTACGCGGACGGCGTCGGGCCCACGTCCTATCAGGTGAGCTTCGGCGGCTCGTTCACGGACACCAACGCGTTCCCGGCCAGCGACTGCAGCGGCACCGGCTCCCTCTGCCTGACCGATCAGCAGCTGACCGGCGAGCTGGACAGCTTCATCTCCGCACACTCGCTGCCGCGCGGGATGAACAACATCTACTTCCTCTTCACCCCGCCCAACGTGGGCTCGTGCTTCGACAACACCAGCCAGACCTGCGCGTTCGACTACTACTGCGGC
The DNA here is from genome assembly GCA_034664185.1 of Thermoleophilaceae bacterium. Taxonomy (GTDB): domain Bacteria; phylum Actinomycetota; class Thermoleophilia; order Solirubrobacterales; family Thermoleophilaceae; genus AC-37. Next base: position 13,965 of record JAXDIC010000181.1, on the reverse strand, counting down.
TACCACAGCGACTTCGGCACCAGCTCCGGAAAGGTGCTGTACGCCAACGAGCCGTACGCGTCGGGTGTCTACGGCTGCGACGTCGGCGAGAACCCGTCCGGCACGAGCGGCGACGGCACGATCAACGTGGTCAGCCACGAGCACATCGAGGCGGCCACCGATCCCGTTGGGACCGGCTGGTACGACACGGTCTCAGGGGACGAGATAGCCGACAAGTGCGGCTTCGACTTCGGCTCGCCGCTGGGCACGGCCGCCGGGGGCGGGCTCTACAACCAGCTGATCGACGGTGCCCAGTACTACCTCCAGCAGGAGTGGAGCAACAGCGACGCTGGCTGCGTGCAGAACATGGCGGCCGCCGGCCCGGGGCTGCCGCCGTCGGCATCGTTCACGCACTCGAGCGGATCGGTGGCCGGTCAGCTCGTGACCTTCGACGGGACCCAGTCCAGTGACGCCGACGGCACCATCCTGGGCTACTCGTGGAACTACGGCGACGGCGCCACGGGCACTGGCAAGTTCCCCTTCCATGCCTACACCGCCGCCGGCACCTACCAGGTGACGCTGACCGTGACCGACGACCAGGGGCTGACGGGCTCCACCAGCGCGCCAATCGCCATCGGGGCCCCGGCGTCCAACCTGCCCACCGAGACCAAGCCCGCCGTGCCCGTCGCGCCGGCCAGCCATCCGGTCGTCAAGAAGAAGCCGAAGAAGAAGGGCAAGAAGAAGCACAAGAAGAAGGCCAAGAAGAAGAAGGCCAAGAAGAAGAAGGGGAAGAAGAAGCCCAAGCACTGAGCGCCCGCGCCGAGCGCGCTCAGTCGCCCGCGAGCTGCCGGAAGATCGTGGCCGTGTCGAAGTAGACCCGCTCGCACACCAGCCGGTCGTCCTCGAAGATGAAGAACGCGGTGGTGCGGCACTCGAACGCCCTGCCGGTGGGCGGCATCCCGCGCAGGCTGCCCTGGTGGGTGCCGCGCAGCCAGAACTCCACGATCACGGCGTCGTCGGCGTGGTGCAGCTCGATCAACTCGTTGCGCTGGTCGGGGAACGCCGCGCGCGACTCCGCGAAGTAGGCGGCCACCTCCTGCTCGCCGTCGTAGACGTCGCCCGTCGGGACGATCTCGTAGCGCGGGTGGTGGAACGTGCCCATCGTCACGTCGAACTCGTGCCGGTTCTCCGATTCCATGTGCTCGAGCACGATCCGCTCGCGCGTCGCGCGCAGCTCTTCCGGCGAGGCCATCCGCGCATCATCGCGGGCCACGGCGGGCGGGGCAAGCGTTTCGCGATGCGCAGGGAGGGGAATCCGCCGAACACGACCGTAAGCACCACCCCATCGGCTCATCCCGGACCCGCGCGGCGCCGAACCGCGGCGATCGTGGCGCTGGCGTGCGCGTTGGTGCTGGTTCTGGCACTGGCCGTAGGCGCCGGGCCGGCGGCGGCGTCAAGCGACCCCGCCAACGTCCCTTGGGAGAGCTACCTGCCCGCGCTGCCCAGCCCCAACACGCCGCAGCCGCACTCGGTCCCCTTCTGCAAGCACTCGAGCGTGAAGTGCGTCGACACCGAGCTCCGCCGGCTGAAGCGCGCCCAGAGCGGGTTCCGCTGCGACCACCGCGGTGTGTTCGCCACCACCTACCTGGAGCTGACCAAGACGCTGCGCGCAACGTTGCGGAGCGACCGCGGCTTCTTCCGCTTCCCGCGCTACCTGTACACCGAGGACGCGCTGTTCGCGGACGTGTACTTCAACACGCTCGCGCGCTTCCGGCGCGGGCTGGCCGTGCCGCCCGCGTGGCAGATCGCGCTGGACACCGCGAGGTCCGGCCAGGTGAACGGGGGCCAGGACATGCTGCTGGGGATCAACGCCCACGTGCAGAACGACATGCCGTTCGTGGTGGCCGCGCTCGGCCTGCGCTCCAAGAAGGGCGAGACGCGCAAGGGGGACCACGACCACGTCAACGTGATCCTCGACCGCGCCTACCAGCGGGTAGTCGACCAGGTGGCCCGGCGCTACGACCCGCTGGTGGCCACCACCAACGCAAGCTGGAATCCGATCGACGACATCGGCGGGCTCGAGATGGTGAAGGGCTGGCGCGAGCAGGTGTGGCGCAACGCGGAGCGGCTGGTGAACGCCAAGTCCGACTCCGAGCGCCGGCAGGTGACCGCCGACATCCAGCAGAACGCGGCCAACTGGGCGCGACTCATGGCCGCGCCGCAGACACCGGGCTACCGCGCGCAGCGCGACGCATACTGCGCGGCCGGCCCCGCGGCCGGGTGAGCGCCGGCCGAGCCCTGATCGCCACGCTGGCCGTGGCCGCGGCGTTGGCGGCCACGGCGTGCTCTGCGCTGGCCGGGCAGCAGCCCGAGAACCTGCCATGGCCCCAGCTCCTGCCGTCGCTGCCCGTCAGCACGGCGGTGCAGCCGCATGGGGTGCCCCACTGCCGCCGCGCGTCCCTCCGCTGCATGGACGGGCTGCTGGCGCGGCTGCGCCGCCAGTGGCGCAGGCTGGACGCGTCCTGCGACCACCGCGCGCTGTTCTCGCTGGCCTACATAAGGATCACCGAGGGGCTGCGCGACGACCTGGCCCTGGCGCACCCGAAGATCTTCCGCTACAGGCGCTGGTTCACGTACGTCATCGCGGACTTCTCAAATCGCTACTTCCGCGAGTTCGCCAACTACGCGCACGGCCGGCCGGTGCCTCAGTCCTGGAAGATCGCCTACGACGAGGCGGCCCACGGCGACGCCAACGCCGGTCAGGACGTGCTGCTGGCCAGCAACGCGCACACCCAGCACGACCTGCCGTACATCTACGCCGAGATGGGCATGCGCACGCCGGCAGGAGCGTCGCGCAAGCACGACCACGACGGGGTCAACGAGGTCAACGCCAGGGTGTTCCGCGGGCTCGAGGACGAGTACAAGCAGCGCTACGACCCGTTCTTCAAGTGGGTCGAGATGTCATCGCCGCTCGACCAGATCGGGACGGGCGAGATGGTGAAGGGCTGGCGCGAGGGCGCGTGGCGCAACGCCGAGCGCCTGATGAACGCGAAGACGCCCGCAGAGCGCCGCCAGGTGGAGCAGTCGATCGAGACGACCTCGACCGTGTGGGCCCACGCGATCCGCTCCGGCGACGTGCCGGGCTACCGGGCGCAGCGCGACGCGTACTGCCGGGCGCAGCACGGCGGGCACTAGGTCGTCCCTAGCGCCGGCGCTTGCGGTGGCGCCGCCGCCGGTAGCGCTGGTCGCGCACGCCCACCGACAGGCTCTTACCACGGAGCCCGCTCGGCCGCCTGGCCTTGCCCGGCTCCTGGCGCGGCACACCGGCGTTGGGCGGGACCGGGTAGGGCGGGGTGGGGGCGCCTGTGAGGCTGGCGGGTGTCGTGGTGCAGCCGCCGGTCACCACGGACGGGTCGGTGAGCGAGACGGCCGGCAGCGCGGGCACCGACGGGTCGGGGGTGGCCGCGAAGTTGAACGCCGACGTCAGGTCGCCGGTGACCGACCGCCGCCACGCGCTGAGGTTGGGCACCTCGGCGCCGAAGCGGGCCTCGATGAAGCGCAGAAGCGAGGTGTGGTCGAAGCGGTCGGAGCACACCAGCCCACCGCGGCTGAACGGCGAGACGATCAGCATGGGCACCCGGAAGCCCAGCCCGATCGGTCCGGCGATCCCGTTGGCCGCGGCGGGCAGCGGACGCACCCCCACGTACTCGCCGGGCGTGCCGGGCGGCGGCGTGGGCGGAAGCATGTGGTCCATGAAGCCGCCGTTCTCGTCCCAGGTGACCAGCAGTGCCGTCTTGGCCCACAGGCCGGGGTTGCCCGTCAGCGCCTTGAGGACCAGGTCGGTCGTGTACTCGCCGTGGACGGGCGGGGCGGGAGGGTGCTCGCTCTGCGTGATCGGTCCCCAGATCCACGACACCTGCGGCAGCGCGCCGTTTGCGCAGTCGGCCTCGAACCTCGACGGGAAGTCGTTGCCGAACGCGCCGGCGGCCAGCTCCGGATCCTGGTGGTACTGCTTGAACAGGGGGAACGGCATGTCGCCGGTCGGGTCGTAGTTGTCGGCGCTGGCGTACGCCTTCCAGCTGATCCCGCGCGCGCGAAGCTGCTCGGGCATCGTGGTCCACGAGTATGAGCCGACGCGATTGGACAGCGTCTCCAAGAGCGGCCCGCCGCGCTTCCCGTCCGGATCCAGCGTGCCGGACACGATGTACATCTGGTTGGGGTCGGTGGGACCCAGCACCGAGCAGTGGTAGCGGTCGCAGACCGTGAAGGCGTCCGCGAGGGCGTGGTAGTAGGCCAGGTCCTGGCGCTTGTAGTAGGCCATGGTCAGCGGGCCGTCGGCCGCTCCCTCCGCCGCCAGGTGCTGGCGCACGAAGCCGTCCATCGCGCCGCCGTTCCAGCACCTGTGCTGCGGCCCCCAGTCGTGGGTGATGTCGTGCGTGCACTCGCCGCCCTTGGTGGAGTCCAGGTGGAAGGGGTAGAGGTGGCCGCCGTAGCCGGGCGCCGGGTATCCGGGCTGGGCGAACACGGGCAGGCCGCTGCCGTCGCGCAGCCGCGGCGGGTGCGGGTCGCCGAACCCCAGCACCCCGCGGTAGGTGCCGAAGTAGTGGTCGAACGAGCGGTTCTCCTGCACGAAGATCACGACGTGCTCGATGTCGCGCAGCTGGCCCGAGCGCGCGGGAGCCGCCAGCGCTTCGCGCAGTCCCGAGGCCCAGCCGAGGCCGGCCAGCCCCGCTCCCGCGGCCAGGCCGGCTCCCACCAGCTCGCGCCGCGTCGGGTTCTCCAGCATTGGCGCTAATCAGACCACACCGGGCTACCATGCCGTGCCGGTGTCCCGGCAGGGGTCCAACAACCGAGCACGCGCGCTGACGCGTGCGATCGTCGTCCTCGCGTTGCTGGCCATCGCGCTCACGGCGGCCGTGGCCTACGCCGACGAGCAGCCGACGCCCGGCACGCCGACGGCGATCCCGCCCGGCGCCACCTGGCACGAGGAGTACATCAAGGAGGCCGACGGCACCCAGCTGCACGCCGACGTCCTGCGGCCCAAGCAGCTGCCGGCGACGGCCAAGACGCCGGTGATCCTCTCGATCGGGCCGTACTTCAACCACACCGGCCAGACCGGCGCGGCATCCCCGGTCGAGAACGTGCCGTTTGACCCGACGGCAAACGCCGGCCCTTCCACCCGCTTCTACGACTTCGAGACGGGCTCGAACATGTTCCCCAAGGGCTACACCTACGTGATGGTGGACCTGCGCGGCTTCGGCGGCAGCTCCGGCTGCCTGGACTGGGCGGGTCCGGGCGAGCAGGCGGACGTGAAGGCGGCGGTGGAGTGGGCCGCCAGCCAGCCGTGGTCCACGGGGAAGGTCGGGATGTACGGCAAGTCGTACGACGCCGTGACCGGGCTGATCGGCGAGAACGTCCAGCCGAAGGGGCTGGCGGCGGTGGTCGCCCAGGAGCCGGTCTACGACCTCTACCGCTACCTGTACATGAACCGCGTGCGGTTCGAGAACTCGGTGGCCACGCCGGCGCTCTATGACGCGATCGCAGCCGAGCCGGGCTCGACAGGCGACACCCTCGCGTACAACTCGAACTCGGTGAACGACACGGCGCGCCCCGGCTGCCCGGTGTTCAACCACGCCGACCAGCAGGACCGCAACCACGACGCTCCCTACTGGAAGCCCCGCAACCTGATCGCCGGCGCCGGGAAGGGCCGCACCCCGCTGTTCATGACACAGGGCTTCATCGAGAACAACACCAAGCCGGACGGCGCCTGGGACTACTTCAACGCCGTGCGTGCCCCCAAGCGCGCCTGGTTCGGGATGTGGGACCACGTGCGCGGCAACGACCGCGACCCGAAGAGGGGCAACCGGCTGGCGATGGGCCGAGCCGGCTGGTTCGACGAGGTGATGCGCTTCTTCGACCACTACGTGGCCGGCAAGTCGCTGAAGGAGGCCCCCACCAACAAGGATCCGACGCTGGCGGTCGAGTCGAGCGACGGCAAGTGGCGCGCCGAGTCGCACTGGCCGCCGCCCGACTCCTTCTCGCTCAACACGCCGCTCAACGGAGGCTCGTACGTGGACCACGGGCAGAACAGCGGCACCAACGAGGGCACGCCGCCGATGGGCGACGGCGTGTGGACGTTCTCGCCCGCGTTCGACCACCTGGTGCACTTCGCCGGGGTCCCGCGCGTGACGGTGCAGGCCAACACGCAGACGTCGGACGCCAACCTGGTGGTGGACGTCTACGACCTCGACGCGAAGAGCAACGCGACCCTGATCAGCCGCGGCGCGTACCTGCTGGACGGCTCGAACAAGCCCGTCACCTACGACCTGTATGGCGACGACTGGCTGCTGCCCGCCGGCCACAGGATCGGCGTGCTCATCACGTCGTCGAACGGCGAGTGGTGGACGCACACGCCCACGGGCCAGCTGGTGACCGTGAAGAGCGCGTCGATCTCGCTCCCGTACCTGGCCTGCGCGCGCACGCAGGCCATCGAGGGCGGCCCGTCACTCAAGCTCGAGGACTACATGAAGCTCGATCCGTTCGCCGTGGACCCGGCCACGGTCCAGCAGGCCACGCGCGCGGGGTTCCCGGTGCCGGGCGTGCTGGCCCCCGGCTGCGCGGGCGTCAAGACCGGCGGCGGCAAGATCGCCGCGTGCGTCAAGCACCAGAAGTTCAGGTTCCGGATCCACCAGCCGCGCCCCAACGGGCGGATCGTGCGCGTGGACGTGTTCGTGGACGGCAAGCGGACGCAGACCAAGCGCGGGCATCGCGTCACCAGCCTCGTGGTCAAGCGCCCGAACAAGAAGAACTTCACCGTGAAGATCGTCGCCACCAGCTCGACCGGCCAGAAGACGATCAGCGTGCGGCACTACAGGCGCTGCGTGAAGACCGCGCCGCACACGCACGTGCAGCAGCCCTAGCGGCCGCTCAGGCGGCCTCGCCCAGCGCCTCCAGCTCGCGCGCGCGGGCAAGGCGCTCCAGCGCCTTCGACTCGATCTTGCGGACGCCCTCCGCCGACAGGCCCAGGCGGCGCCCGGTCTCGCGCAGGGGCGTGGGCTGGTCGCCGTTGATGCCGTAGCGCAGCTTGACCACCTGCTGCTCCTGGTCGGGCAGCTGCGCGATGGCGCTGCGCACCGCGCTGTCGCGCAGGCTCAGCTCGACCTCCTCCTCGGGCTGCGGCGCGTCGCTTCCCAAGAGCTCGCCCAGGGTCGTCTCCTCCTCGCCCACCGGCCTGTCGAGACTGGTGACCGTGCGGGCGGTGTCGCGCAGCTCCTGGATGTCGTCCACCGAGATCTCGGCCTCCGCGGCCACTTCCTCGTCGGTGGGGTCGCGGCCCAGCTTGGTGGACAGCTCGCGTTCCGCGCGCGCCACCTTGCGCTCGCGCTGGCCGATGTGCACGGGCAGCCGGATGGTCCGGCCCTTGTTGGCCAGTCCGCGCTGGATCGACTCGCGGATCCAGAACGTGGCGTAGGTGGAGAACTTGTAGCCCTTGCGCCAGTCGAACTTCTCGGTGGCGCGGATCAGGCCCAGGATGCCCTCCTGGATCAGGTCCAGCAGCGGCATCTCATTGCCCTGGTACTTCTTCGCCAGCGAGACCACAAGCCGCAGGTTGGAGTTGATCATCCGCTCCTTGGCGCCCAGGTCGCCGCGCTCGATGGCCTTGGCCAGCTCGATCTCCTCGTCCTTGCTCAGCAGGGGGTGGCGGCGGATCTCGTTGAGGAACAGCTGGAGCGCGTCGGTCGTTGTGGTCGCCAGCTGCTCGTTGGCGTAGCGCGTGGGCTCGATCCCGCTGCGGCCGCAGTCGTCGCTCACCACCAGGCCGCTGGCGTCGATCCTGTCGTTCAGCTCCTGTGTCTGCTCGTCGTCCAAGTCCAGCTCCTGCACAAGCTCGCTCAGCTCGGAGAGGTTGACGCAGCCGATCTCCTCGGCGCCGGCCAGCAGCTGCTCCAAGCGTCGCTCGGGGACGGTCGCCATCAGCACGAGGTTACCCAAGCTGTCGGTGCTGAACCGTGCGGGTGGGTCAGGGCGCGGGCTGGCGCTGAAACAGGCCCTGTCAAGCTGTTTGGCGGGCCGGCCGGACGGGGTAGCGGAGAGCAAGGATGCCGGACGCCGAGCCGATCTTCGTGATCCAGAAGCACGCCGCTCGGTCGCTGCACTACGACTTCCGCCTGGAGGTTGACGGCGTGCTGCGATCGTGGGCCGTGCCCAGGGGCCCGTCCACGGATCCGCGCGAGAAGCGCCTGGCCGTCGAGGTGGAGGACCACTCGCTGGGGCATGCGGACTTCGAGGGCCTGATCGGGAGGGGATACGGCGCGGGGGCGGTGATCGTCTGGGAGAGGGGCACGTATCGCAACCTGAACGACGAGCTGTCGATGGCGGAGGCGCTGGATCGCGGCCACGCGTCGTTCTGGCTCGAGGGCCGCAAGCTGCGCGGCGGCTGGGCGCTTCAGCGCACGCGCGCGGGGCGCAAGGCGCAGTGGCTCCTGGTCAAGCGCCGCGACGAGCACGCGGATGCGCGCCGCCGTCCCACCAGCACCCAGCCCGAGTCCGTGCTCAGTGGCAGGACGATCGAGGAGGTCGCGGCCGAGGGTTAGCTATCCGATGTTGTTGACGTGCTCGCAGTCCTTGGCGACCTTGTCGAGGTGGTCCACCTTGGCGGTGTCGACGCCCGGGCCGCAGGTGACGAAGTCCCGCGTGCCGTCGCGGCCGGAGACGATGTTGTCGTTGCCCGCCCCACCGTCGATGTGGTCGACGCCCTGCCTGGCGTTGATCTTGTCGTTTCCGGACCCGCCGATGATCGTGTCGTTGCCTTCGTCGCCGATGATCACGTCGTTGCCGGGACCGCCGTCGATGTAGTCGTTGCCCCTCAACCCGAAGATCCGGTCGTCCCCTGTGTCTCCGAAGAGCCGGTCGTTGCCGCCCGGGCCGTGCTCGTCGCCCAGCAGGACGTCCTTTCCGCTGCCGCCGTGCAGCTCGTCGCTGCCTCTCCCTCCGTGCATGTGGTCGGCGCCCGAGCCACCCGACTCGTAGTCGCTGCCTCCCTGACCGTTCAGGCGGTCGTTGCCGCCGAGCCCGATCAGCGTGTCGTTGCCGCTGCCGGTGGTCAGGTTGTCCGAGTGGCTGGTGCCGACGCACCTCTCGTCCGTGTCCGCGTTGCGACTGCAGCTCGTGGTCACCCCCGCCGCCGTGACGGCGACGGCGAGCAGCATCGCGAGCGGGGCAGCCACAAGGAGAGCGGTGCGCACGGATCGGGTCACCAGTCGAGCTTACGACGCTCCACCGCAAATCAGCTCGTCGGCCAGAGGGGCCGCGGCAGGGTCGGGCCCGCCAGCGGCGAAGCCGACCGGATGACCATCAAGCGCCTCGAGGCGTTCAGCGACGGCGTGTTCGCGGTCGCCATCACGCTGCTGGTGCTGGACCTCCGCGTACCGGACCCGGAGCAGCTGCACGGCAGCCTGGCGCACGCCCTGGGCCTGGAGTGGCCCTCGTACGCGGCCTACGCGGTCAGCTTCCTCGTGATCGGCATCATCTGGGTCAACCACCACGCCGTGATGGACCTGATGGCGCGCGCCAACCGCCAGCTCGCGTTCATCAACCTGATTACGCTGATGACGGTCGTGCTGATCCCCTTCGCGACGGCGCTGATGGCCAAGTACCTGCGCCACGCCAACGCCGACGCCCACTTCGGGGCCGCCGTCTACAGCGCCGTGATGCTGGCGATGGGGGCCAGCTTCGGCAGCCTCTGGACCTACGGGGCGCACGTCGGAAAGCTGATCGTGCCGGGCTTCACCGACGAGGAGCTGCGACGCATCACGCGGCGCTTCACCGCCGGCACGCCGCTCTATGTCGTCGCGCTCGGGGTGGCGTTCGTCAGCGCTCCAGCGTGCCTGGCTCTGCACGCGGCGCTGGCGCTCTTCTACGCGCTGTCCGAGCGCGGGGTGGGGATGACGCGGCCGGCGGCGGCCGGCGACCGGCCGAGCTGAGCCGCCGCGCGGGCGCGGCTGGCAACATTCCAGGAGTGAGAGTGCTTCGCAGGGGGATGCTGGCGGCTCTGGCCGCGCTCGCGATCGTGCCCGCCGCGGCCGCGGCGCAGGGCGTGGACCAGACGTGCGAGCTGTCGCTGACCAAGTTCGACCCCGCTGTGGTCAACGTCGCCTACCCGGACCAGGCCGCCACGTACTACAGCGGCACCTACCAGGGCGTTCCGGGCACGCGCATCCGCATCACGGGCATCTATCCCCACGCGCGCTACATGTCGTTCAACGTCTACGACGACATCCAGCGGCCGCTGGACGCGCTCGCCGACGTTGAGATCGGTCCCGATGCCGGCAGCACCAACCCGTTCCTGGCCGGAGCCGACCGCACCGCCAAGAACCGCGCCTACACCGCGTTCATCGACTTCGGCACGATCCCGCAGAAGCGGGCGCCCAACACGCTCTACACGGGAACGGGCCAGGGCAATACGCCGAACTTCAACGGCACGTTCATCTACCGCGTGTACGTGCCCGACAGGGGCCTGGACGAGCTGGGCGGAGTGGGCGTGCCGACGGCCACGCTCGAGTTGACCACCAACGGCCAGAAGCCGCCGCCGTCGGCTTGCACCGGCTTCTCGCGGCCGTCGGTCGCCGGGGTGAACGAGACGATCGCGGCGCAGAACGGGCTGCCCGTGGCGGCGCCGGCCCCCGGCAGGAGCCCGCCGGTCTGGCGCAAGTTCATCAACCTGCCGCGCTCGTTCGCGGAGTCGATCCTGGATAACCAGTACACGGACCCGGCGCGGCTGGCGTACGAGGGCTCGCCCGGCTACGACCTCGGGGGCAGCGGCGGCTTCCTCTCCAACATCCACAACGCGTACCTGTACACGCCGATAGCCAAGGGCAACGGGCAGGTGCTGGTCACCCGCCTGAGGGCGCCCACGTTCCCCAACACGCGGCCGGCGCCGCCGCGCATGCCGGCCGGGCAGCTGCGCTACTTCTCGATGTGCCAGAACGACTCGCAGTCGCAGCGCTTCATCGCGTGCGCGACCGACGATCAGACGACGCTGAACGCGGACGGGTTCATGAACTACGTCGTCAGCACCCCCGGGCAGCGGCCGGCCAACGCGCGCGCCCAGTGCGGCATGACCTGGATCCCCTGGGGACCTCAGGCAGGCGGCTCGCTGATCTACCGCAACATGCTGCCCGACCCCTCCTTCGCGCGGGCCATCCAACGGGTGCCGGCGCAGGGCAAGGAGAAGCAGGTGATGGGCGACTACTTCCCGGCGTCGCGGTACTACGCCGACAAGGCGGCGTTCGAAAAGATCGGCTGCGCCGAGGCGAAGGCATCCAACCCCGTGGCCACGGCCACCTGCCACGACAAGACGCCGCCGCGGTCGAGCATCGCCAAGCAGAGCGCGCATGCGCGCAACCGCCACGTGCGGCTCACGGGACGCTCGATCGACTTCGGCTGCCGCGGCGGGTTGAGCGCCAGCTCGAGAGCGGGCCTGGTCAAGACCGTCCAGGTGTCGCTGGCGCGCGTCGCCGGACGCCGCTGCCGCTTCGTGGACGGGCACGGCGCGCTTGGCGCCCGCACCTCGTGTGCGCGGCCGCTCTGGCTGACGGCCCGCACGGCGCGCAGCAGCCGCCCCGGCAAGACCGCCTGGTCGCTGCCCATCGACGGCAGCCTGACGCCGGGCAGCTACGTGGCACGCGTGCGCGGACGCGACGCGGCGGGCAACGTGGAGAGCCGGCAGCGGCGCACCAATCGCGCGCGGTTCGTCGTGCGCTGAGAGCGTCGAGTGCTGCCCATGGCGATGGCGGCCGGGTTTTTCGGCTAGCGGCCGGTGATCCGGCCCCACAGCCGGCGCACGCTGCTGTTGGGCCGCGAGACGTCGTCGGGCGTGAGCTTCATGGTGGCCGGGTTCTGGCCCGGCTTGGGGAGCAGCGCGGCGGCCTCGGCCGCGATGCCCAGGACGACGAGGTTCTCGTAGATCTCCGCCACCTCGGGACCGTCCACGAAGCGCCTGCCGCTCGGGGTGTCGATGACGATGCCGTCGAAGACGTCCTTCTCCGGCACCTGGAGGACCTCCACGACGGTGCCGAGCTGGACGCCATCCGAGGACTCCACGCTGGTTCCCTTGCCAAGCACCATGTAGGCGATCGGAGATCCGCGATCCATGACTGCAGCATAGGCTGCGGCGATGACCGAACGGCACCCATTCGACGTGGACACGGCCGTCCGCCGCGTCGCCGACCTGGAGTTCGAGGCCGAGATAGCCAACGATCGCTGGTGGGTGGTGCGCGGTCCCAACGGCGGCTTCGTGGCCGCGATCGTGCTCCGGGCGCTGATGGAGGCGCTGAACGACCCGAGCCGCCCGCCGCGGTCGCTGACAGTGCACTACCCAGCCGCGCCGCAGCCGGGCACGATGGCGATCCGCGTGACGATCGAGAAGGTGGGCCGCACCTCCGCCACGCTGTCGGCCCGCGTGACCCAGGGCGACCGCGTGGTGGCGCTGGCGCTGGCCGCGTTCTCGGGTCCCTTCCCGGCCGACGACTTCTCCACGGCGCGGATGCCGGAGGTGCCGCCGGCAGACGCCGTCCAGGTGCCGCCGGGCCTGCCCGGGGCGCCCAAGTTCACCGAGAACTTCGAGTACCGCTTCGAGGTCGGCCCGCCGCCGTTCAGCGGCGCCGAGGAGGCGCGCTCGGGAGGCTGGCTGCGGCTGCGGGAGCCGCGCGTGCTCGATTTCCCGCTTGCCGCCACCTACGCCGATGCCTGGATCCCGGCGATCTTCACGCGGATGAGCACCTTTGCGGCGGTGCCCACGATCGACCTGACGGTCTACTTCCGCGAGCCGCTGCCGCTGGACGGCGCACAGCCCGAGGACTTCGTGCTGGCCGTCTTCCAGACTCGCGTGGCGCGCAACGGGCTGTTCGAGGAGGACGGCGAGGTCTGGAGCCCGGACGGGCGGCTCCTGGTGCAGTCGCGCCAGCTGGCGGCGATACTGCCCAGGCCGCCGTCCGCCTAGGCCGCCAGCGACTCCTCGCGGACCGGCTCGAGCGCCAGCTCCACCACCTCGTCCACGGTCATGACGGGGTGGAAGCGAAGCGCCTCGCGCACCTCCTCGGGCACGTCGTCCAGGTCGCCGCGGTTGCGCTCCGGGATGATCACGTCGGTCAGCCCGGCGGCGTGCGCGGCCAGCACCTTCTGCTTGAGCCCGCCGATCGGCAGCACTCGGCCCTGAAGGGTGACCTCGCCGGTCATCCCGACCGTGTGCTTGACCGGGCGGCCGGACATCAGCGAAGCCAGCGCCGTGGTCAGAGCTATGCCCGCGCTCGGGCCGTCCTTGGGGATCGCCCCGGCCGGGACGTGCACGTGGAACTCACGATCCTCGAAGGCAGACTCGTCGATGGCCAGCTCCTCGGTGTGGCCGCGGACGTAGGAGAGCGCGATCCGCGCCGACTCCTTCATCACGTCGCCGAGCTGCCCGGTCAGGACCAGGCCCTGCTTGCCGCGCATCGCCGTAGCCTCCACGAACAGCACGTCACCGCCGGTGCCGGTCACCGCCAGGCCGGTTGCCACGCCCGGCACCGCCGTGCGGACGGCCGACTCCTGGAAGAACTTCTGACGGCCCAGCGCGTCGCGCACTCCGTCCGAATCGATCGCGATCGGCGCCTGCGCCTGGCCGGACGCGATCCGCGTAGCGGCCTTGCGCAGCACCGTGCCCAGCTCGCGCTCCAGCTGGCGCACGCCCGCCTCGCGGGTGTACTCGGTCACGACGGCCTGAAGCACGTCGTCGCCGATCGTCGCCTCGCCCTCCAGCAGGCCGTTGCGCTCCAGCTGCCGCGGCCAGAGGTAGCCGCGCGCGATGGCGACCTTCTCGTCGACCGTGTAGCCGTCGAACGAGATGACCTCCATGCGGTCAAGCAGCGGGCCGGGGATCGTGTCGTACTGGTTGGCGGTCGCGATGAAGACGACGTCCGACAGGTCCATCTCCACGTCCAGGTAGTGGTC
>JAXDIC010000179.1:0-5022 GCA_034664185.1 Thermoleophilaceae bacterium | reverse complement strand
CGGACGGCGGCGGGGCTACAGGTGGAGCCCGCAGCGGGCCAGCTGGCTCAGTGCTTCAGCCGCGGGAGCCGCTTGAACGCCGCGTCCAGCGGGACCGTGGCCGCATCCTTGGCGTGCCCCAGCGCGGGCAGTCCGAACACGTGCTCGATCGTGCGCAGGGTCGAGTAGTGGTCGTAGGGCCCGGTGGGCGCCGCACCGCGACGCACGTCGGGGCCGGCGATGGTCGTGGCGATGCGGCCGCCGTGAGCCACGCTGGCGCAGCAGCCGGAGTCGTTGGTGCCCTCGTCCCAGGTGATCACGACGAAGCCGTGGGGGCCCACCTCCTTCAGGAGCGCGGGCACCAGGTGCGCGAGGAAGCGGTCTCCCGTACGGACAGCGCAGTCGTGCGTGTCGTTGCACAGGTTGGGCGTGATCCACGAGAAGTCGGGCAGGTGCCGGGCGAAGAGGTCGTTGGACAGCTGCCTGTAGGGCACCACCCGCCGGCAGCGTGACCTGCTCCCCCGAATCGCGTCGAAGTACATGAAGGGGTTGTGCTTCTTTGCGTACCCGCTCGTCCCCGCCCCGCGGTAGCACGGCTTCGGCATGTCCTCCATGTAGCCCTTCCACTTGAAGCCAGCCGCCTCGAGCTGGTCGGGCAGGCTCGTGGCGTTCACGTGGCAGGAGGTGCAGTCGCTGTCGATGCCGTGCGTGTCGCCGCTGAGCAGCGCGAGGTAGTTGGGCAGCGACGGATGCCTTATCGCGAAGACCCGCTTGGGCTGCGCGTAACGGCGCGCGAGCGAGTTGTAGTAGGGCGCGTTGCTCGATCCCACGATCTCGCTGGCGGCCCGGTTCTCCATCACCACGACGAAGACGTGGGAGTGGCGCGGCGGCGGCCGCTTCTTGGTCGGGACGGGGAGCGGGGGTCCGGACTTGGCCGGGCTTGTGCACGCGGTCAGCGGCAGCGTCAACGCGGCAGCCAGGGTGAGCGCCAGCACCAGGCCGGCGCGCGGGAGCGGGGTCCGCACGCTTGCCAGTGAAGCAGCCCTGGATAAAAGCCATACCGACCCGGGCGCGTCCGCGCTCGTGGCGCACGGGAGGACGCGGCGCACTTACACTCGCGAATCGTGAGCCGGTGCGCAGGGGGCGCCGTTGTGCTCGCCGCGCTCGTCGCGGCGCTCTTCGTCGTGCCCGCACCCCAGGCCTCTGCCGCGCAGTCCATCCGGGTCCGAATCCTCGACACGAGCGCGAGCAAGGTCCTGAAGCGCGGCTCGCTGCGCGTTCGCGTCTCGGGACAGCCGGGCCAGCGCGTCCGCGTGCGCTCCTACATCGTGTCCCGCGCCGGGAGCCGCCTCCGCAACCTGCACCTGGCCAGGAGCCCCACCGTGGTGCTCCGTTCCAACGGGCGGAGGACGGTGGGGCTGCGCCTGATCGCGAGGGGCCGCAAGCCGCTCCGGCTGGCCCTCGCGCAATGCGGCATCGCGACGGTGCAGGTACGCGCCCTGGCGCCCGGCCAGCAGGCGACGAAGCGCCGGACCCTGCGCACTGCCACGAACTGCCACGGGATCCCGAGCGGCATCCTGCAGCCCCCCGGGACGCATGCGGGCACGCCGGCGAAGTTCCAGGTCGGGGCCGCATCGGTCAGCTTCACCCCACCGGCACACGGAAGCCTCCCGGGCGCCGATCCGGCTGACTGCGTGCCGCCAACGCCGGGATACGACGGCCCGCGCCCGTTCGCATACATGGAGCCGTACAAGGACATCGCGCACCCCAAGCCGCCAAGCCCGACGGACATTCCGCCGAACCCGCCCGAGCAGGTCCCGGTCAACCTGCACTACGACGACGGGGAGCCGTACGTCGACTGCAACCACAACGGGCGCTGGGACGGCAACTTCATCGGAGGGGGCGGGGGCGGCACCCGCTACGCGACCAAGACGGCCGATCCCACGACCGCCCGCGCGATCGTGGTGTCGAACGGCTCGCGCACGATCGGCGTCGAGGTGGTGGACCAGGAGGGCCTCTTCAACGTCTACCAGGAGCAGATCCGCCAGCGGGTCATCGCCGACCTGGGCGGGGGCGCCTCGCCGCTGAAAGACGGCGACCTGTTCCTCTCCGCAACGCACGACGAGTCGGCGCCGCAGAGCCTCGGGCTGAACGGCGCGAACGACACGACGTCCGCGACAAACGACTACTGGCTGAACGAGGAGTTCATCCCGAACTCCGCGAAGGCGATCGAGCAGGCCTACGCCAACCGCCGCCCCGCCACGATCCGCTACGCCGAGGCGCAGGAGCCCGCGAACATGCGCCAGTGCTGGTCGTCATACCCGTTCGTCGACGACATGCGCATGCCGACGCTGCAGGCGGTGGGCGACGACGGCAAGACGATCGCGACCCTGAGCAGCGTCAGCCAGCACACCGAGACGCTGGGATTCAACTCCGACGCCAACGAGCGCCTCTGGTACACCGCGGACTGGCCCCAGTTCTTCCGCCAGTCGCTCGAGCAGCGCTACGGCGGCGTCGCGATCGAGATGGCGGGATCGGTGGGCAGCGTCGAGTCGCCGCAGGTCTTCCCGTTCGCCATCTCGCAGCTGCCGCAGGCGTTTGCCGACCAGAGCCACCCCGCGGGCTGCAGAACGCTGTTCACGGCCAGCGACACGCTCCACCTACCGCTCGGCTACAACAAGGAGACCCAGGCCTACGGCCAGCAGCTGGCCACCGCGGTCGCGTCGAGCCTGGACAGCGGCGCTTCGCCATCGATCTCGGGAGAGCTGTCGGGCGCGCGCGCCGACATCTGCGTGCCGGTGACCAACCAGGTGTTCGCGCTCGGAGGCGCGGCGGGCGTCTTCGCCCACCGGCCGAGCTACAACAGCGACTGCAGCGCCGCCGTTCCGACGACCCCCAACGGGTCGACCGCGGGGACCAACGTCAAGAGCCAGGTGGCTGTGTTCCGCATCGGGGACGGCTCGTTCGTGTCGGTGCCGGGCGAGGTCTTCCCGTTCACGTACCTGCGGAGCTTCGACGGCCCTGGGGACATGCCATACCCGAGCGACCCGATCCCGCAGTGGCTGCTCCCGCACATGCACACGCCGTTCCGCTTCATAAACGGGCTTGGCGAGGACATGATCGGCTACATATTCCCGCCGGCCAGCGGCGTGGGCGTGCCCGGCGAGCACGGCAGCAACGCCGCCAACTACAACAAGGACGACCGCTTCGGCTGCCACCACTCCGACGACGACGAGGCGGCCAGCTCGCAGGCCAGCATGATCGTCGGCGACGCTCTGGTGAAGCTGCTCGACGCGGGCGGGGCGAAGGCAGAGCAGATCGTCAAGGGCCGCTACGTGCTGCCCGACGGGACGGCCTCGCGCGATCCGCTGGGCGGGCCGGAGCTGAAGTGCAACGTGGACAAGGCGTTCCACCCGAACGGGCCGGCGGTCGCCGTCGAGCTGGCCGGGGGGCAGATCGCGCACCCGGTGGCCTGGATGTCGCTCCACGGGCGCCCGCAGTCGGTGCCGGACCGCAACACGCGCGGCTACTTCCAGTCCGACGGCACGCGGGTCTGGGTCGACGTGTATCCCGACTTGACGCTTCCCTAGCGGGTAGCGCGACGGTACGCTGCCGTCGTGGCGAGCGAGAGCTACGAGACCGTCGTGATCGGCGGCGGGCCCGCGGGCCTGGCCACGGCCGCGGTGCTCAAGCGGGCGGGCATCCCCTCCGTCGTGCTCGAGCAGAGCGACGACGTGGCCGCCAGCTGGCGCAAGCACTACGACCGCCTGCACCTGCACACGGTCCGCTGGCTCTCCAACCTGCCCGGCTACCGGTTCTCGCGCCAGCACGGCAACTGGGTCTCCCGCGACGGCGTCGTCGCCTACCTGGAGCGCTACGCGCGTCACCACCAGCTGGACATCCGGACCGGAGTCCAGGTGCGGCGGCTGGATCGCGACGTGTCTACCGGCGAGTGGACGCTGGACACGTCAACCGGACCCATCCGCGCACGCTTCGTGGTCGTGGCCACCGGCTACAACCACACACCCGTCCTGCCCGACTGGCCCGGACGCGACGGCTTCGCCGGCGAGCTGATCCACGGCCAGGATTACCGCAACCCCGAGCCCTACCGCGACCGCGACGTTCTGGTGGTGGGCTCCGGCAACACCGGGGCCGAGATCGCCGTGGATCTGGTCGAGGGCGGCGCCTCGCGCGTGCGCCTGGCAATTCGCACGCCGCCCAACGTGATGCTCCGCGAGGTCAACGGGATCCCGTCGCAGGTGACCGGCGTGCTCATGCGTCGACTGCCCGTCAAGGTCGCCGACGCGATCGCCACCGCCAGCGCCAAGATGGCGATCGGCGACCTCACGCAGTACGGGCTGCCGGAGGCGCCGCGCGGCCCCTTCACCCGTGCGGTCAAGGAGGACGCGATCCCGATCCTCGACGTGGGGCTCGTCGAGATGCTGAAGGCGGGTCGCGTGCACGTGGTGGCGGCGGTCGAGGGCTTCGACGGGCCGGACGTGCTCCTCGCGGACGGCTCGCGGATCCAGCCCGACGCGGTGATCGCCTCCTGCGGCTACGCCCGAGCGCTCGAGCCGCTGGTGGGTCACCTCGGCCTCCTGGGGTTCAAGGGCCGGCCGGTGGTGCACGGCGGCGAGACGCATCCGAGCGCGCCGGGCATGTACTTCATCGGCTACACGAACCCCGTCAGCGGCATGTTCCGCGAGTTCGGGATCGTGGCCCGCAGGATCGCGAAGGCGATCGGGCGCGAGCGGCGGGCCGCACCGGCGGCCGCGCCTCCGGGCACCCCCGCCGAGCCGGTCGCGGCTTAGCGCGAGCCTTCCGACACGCGGCGCAGGATGTCGCGCAGCGCGCGCTGGTCAGCGGCCGAGAGGGCGCTGAGCCCCGGCGGCGGCTGGCTCATCCGGCGCCCGACCTCGCTGCCCAGCTGGGCGCCGCGCTCGGTCAGCTCGAGCAGCTTGACGCGCCGATCGTGGGGCGCCGGCTGCCGGACCACCAGCCCGCGGTCCTCCAGGCGGTCGACGATGCCGGTCACGTTGGAGG
>JAXDIC010000153.1:0-5688 GCA_034664185.1 Thermoleophilaceae bacterium | reverse complement strand
TGCTCGCGGTGGATCGCCCGCGCCGCGGGCACCAGCAGCGTGTGCCAGCCCGCGTCGCCCAGGCGCTTGCAGAAGTCGGTCTCGTCCGAGTACACGAAGAACTGCGGGTCCAGGAAGCCCACGTCCTCCGCGGCCGCCCGTCGGACGAGCATCGCGCTGGACTGCGCCCAGCCAACCACGCCAGCGCCCTGGACCGTCAGCCAGCGGTGTAGGAACAGCGCGCCCACAAGCGCCGTTCCAACGCCAGGCAGCCGCCACGCGGTGGGCTGGGGCCGGCCGTCGGGATCCAGCAGCTGCGCGGCCGCCGCGCCGGCCCGCGGGTCGCGCTCCAGGGCGTCCACCAGCGCCGCGGTGGCGCCCGGCTGCAGCTCGGCGTCCTCGTTCAGTAGCAGGGCGTAGCGGCCGCGGGCCGCTCGCAGCAGGGTCGAGTCGTTCTCGGCCTTGCCGGTGCGCCGGTCGAGCTCGATCAGCCGGAGGTCGTCGCCGTCGCGGGCCCGCACGGCCTCGGCGGAGCCGTCGTCGGAGGCGTTGTCCAGGACCAGCACCTCGCGCCGAAGCTCCGGCGGGTGGGTCCGGTCGATCGCGTCCAGGCAGCGAAGCAGCAGCTCGCGCCCGTTGGTGTTCACGACGCAGTACGAGATCAGCACATCCGCAATGATCGCCGCCCGTGCGGATCCAGCTCGTCGACCCCTCCGCCTATACGCCCCCTTACGACCACGCGCTGGCCGCCGCCCTGGCGCGCGCCGGTGCCGATGTGGAGCTGGTCACCAGCCGCTTCCTCTACGGGCCGGTGCCGCGAGAGGAGGGCTACCGGGTCAGCGAGCACTTCTACCGGCGCACGGCGGGGCGCGGGCTGGAGGCTCGCGGGCGGATGGCGGTCAAGCTGGCCGAGCACGTGCCCGACATGCTGCGCTACCGCCGCCTGGCGGCCCGCGCGGACCTCGTCCACTACCAGTGGCTCACGGTCCAGCCGCTGGACGTCTGGCTGCTCCCGCCGCGGCGACCACGGGTCCTGACCGCGCACGACGTCCTGCCGCGCGAGCCTCGCCGCGGGCAGATCGCGGCCACGCGCCGGCTGCTTGAGCGGATGGACGCGGTGGTGGCGCACTCCCGCCACGGCGCGCGGCGCCTGCGCGAGGAGCTGGACGTGGACGCGGAGCGCGTGCGCGTGATCCCGCACGGGGCCTTCGACTACCTCACGCGCCTCCCCGAGGAGCGGCCGCTGCCGCCGGAGCTCGCGGCCGTCGAGGGGCCGGTCGTGCTCTTCTTCGGGCTCCTGCGCCCGTACAAGGGCCTCGACGTCCTGGTGAAGGCGTTCAGGGAGGTGGAGAACGCCGAGCTGTGGGTGGTCGGCATGCCGCGCATGGACATCGAGCCGCTGCGGCGCATCGCCGGCCCGCGGGTGCGCTTCGTGCCGCGCTTCGTGACCGATCCCGAGATCCCGGCCTACTTCCGCCGCGCGGACGTGGTGGTCCTGCCGTACCGCGAGATCGACCAGTCGGGCGTGCTGTACACCGCGCTTGCGTTCGGCAAGCCGATGGTCCTGTCCGCGGTCGGCGGCTTCGTGGAGGTGGCCGAGCAGCACGGCGCGGCGCGGCTGGTGCCCCCCGGCGACCCCGCCGCACTGGCCTCCGCGCTCTCGGACCTGCTGGCGGACCAGTCCGCCCGCCGCGAGCTGGGTGCCGCCGCGGCGCGCGCGGCGGCCGGGCCCTACTCGTGGGACCGCGCGGCGGAGGGGACGATGGCCCTCTACCGCGAGCTGCTGGGCCGCTGACGGCGGCGGCCGCCGGCCGCTGCTCGTACGGTTTGCTGCATGGCCTCGGTCGCGATCCTCGGTCCCGGCGGCGTGGGCGGCTTCCTGGCCGGCGCACTGGCCCACGCCGGAGAGCGCGTGCTGATCGTGGCGCGCGAGCCGGCGGCGGCGGCAATCCAGCGCGACGGGTTGTCGGTGGAGAGCCAGCGGCTGGGCAGCTTCCACGCGCGGCCGCGCGCGCTGGCGGAGCTGGACCAGCCGGTGGACGCCCTCGTCGTCGCGACCAAGGCGCGCGGCCTGGACGCGGCGCTCGAGCGCGTGCGGGCCGAGCCGGGCATCGTCCTGCCGCTGCTCAACGGGATCGACCACCTGACGCCGCTGCGGCGGCGCTTCGGCACGCGGGCGGTGGCCGGCTCGATTCGCATCGAGGCGTACCGCACCGACCCGACGCACGTCGTGCAGTCGAGTCCGTTCCTGCGCGTGGACATGGCGTCGGCCGATCCCGCCATGCGGCCCGCGATGGACGCTCTGGCCGCGACGCTGGAGCGCGCGCGGGTGCCGGCGCGCGTGATGGACTCCGAGGCGCAGGCCATGTGGGGCAAGCTCGTGCGACTCAACTCGATCGCGCTGATGACCAGCGCGTACGACCTGCCGCTGGGGCCGATACGCAACGCGCCGGAGCTCCGCGACGAGCTCGAGGCGTGCGTGCGCGAGGGGGCGGCCGTTGCGGCAGCCGACGGCGGCGTGGTCGATCCCGCAGGCACGATGCGCGAGCTGGACGACGCCCACGCCACCCTCGGCACCTCCATGCAGCGCGACATCGCGGCCGGTGCGGAGCCGGAGCTGGAGGCCATCGCCGGCTCGGTGCTTCGCGCGGCCGCCCGGCACGGTGTGGCGTGCCCGACCATCGAGCGGCTGGCGGCGCGCGTGGCGGAGCGCGCCGGGCTGGCGGCGCCGGTCGCCGCGTCAGGATGACCAGCGTGCTGGAGGTCGTCTTCTGGGCCTCGCTGGCCCTGATCGTCTACACGCACGTGGGCTATCCACTGCTCCTGTGGCTGATCGCCGGCCTGGGCCGGACGCGCGCCGAGCGCCTGGCCACGGACGAGCCCCCGCGCGTGTCGCTGATCGTGGCGGCCTACGACGAGGAGGAGGTGATCGCGGACAAGATCGCCAACGCGCTGGCGCTGGACTATCCCCGCGAGCTGCTGGAGCTGGTCGTGGCCTCCGACGGCTCGACCGACCGGACCGCGGAGATCGCCCGCCAGGCCGGCGCGGACGTGGTGCTGGAGCTGCCGCGCGGGGGCAAGATCCGCACGCAGGACGGCGGCGTGGAGGCGGCCAGCGGGGACATCGTGGCCTTCTCGGACGCCAACAGCCGCCTGGCGCCCGACGCGCTGCGGCTGCTGGTGGCACCGTTCGCCGACCCGCGGGTGGGCTACGTATGCGGGCAGGTGCGCTTCACGCGCGAGGACGGCACCAACGAGGAGGGGGCCTACTGGCGCTACGAGATGGCGGTGCGGTCGCTGGAGTCGAGGTTGGCCGGCGTGACGGGCGGCAACGGCGCGCTGTACGCCACCCGGCGCGAGGCGTACCTCGTGGTCGACCCGCGGATGGGGCACGACCTGTCGTTCCCGTTCAACATGGTCAAGCGCGGATGGCGGGCGCTCTACCAGCCGGCGGCGCGCGCGGAGGAGAAGATGGTCCCGTCGATCGAAGGCGAGTTCCGCCGCAAGCGCCGGATGATGAGCCACATGTGGCCGATCGTCCTTCGCGGCGGCATGCTGTCGCCGCGCGGCTACGGACCGCTGTACGCGCTGCAGATCGGCTCGCACCGCGTGCTGCGCTACCTCACGCCGTTCCTGCACGCGATCGTCCTCGGCACGAACGCGGCGCTGCTCGGGCACGGCTGGGTCTACGCGGTCACCCTGGCGCTCCAGCTCGGGCTGCTGGTGGCCGCGGCGCTGGCGCCGCTGATCCCGGTCCGCCCGCTGCGGCTGGCCTACTACTACGTCCTGGTCACCGCGTCCCCGGCGGCGGGTCTGTGGGACTGGCTGCGCAGCGGGACGCCCGCCGGCTGGGAGAAGGCGGAGGGCACGCGGTGAGCCGAGCCCTGGACGCCATTGTCGCGGCCGTCGCCCTGGTGGTCACCGCGCCGCTTCTCGCGGGGTCGATGCTGGCCATTCGGCTGGAGTCGCGCGGGTCGCCGATCTATCGCCAGCGGCGCGTGGGGATGAACGGGGAGCCGTTCGAGCTGCTCAAGCTGCGCACGATGGTCTCGGGCGCGGAGAGCATCGGCCCGGGGCTGGCCGTGAACGAGGGCGATCCGCGGATCACGCGGGTGGGTGCGCTGCTGCGCCGCTTCTCGCTCGACGAGCTGCCCAACCTGGTCAACGTCCTGCGCGGCCAGATGGCGATCGTCGGCCCGCGCCCCACCATCCAGGCGCAGGTCGATCAGTACACCGACCGCCAGCGGCGGCGGCTGGAGGTCAAGCCGGGAATCACGGGCTGGGCGCAGGTGCACGGACGCGCCTCGCTGCCGTGGCCGGAGCGGATCGAGCTGGACGTCTGGTACGTCGACCACCGCTCGCTGGGCCTGGACCTGAGGATCCTGGCTCGCACGGTGCGGCTGCTGGCCAGCGGCCACGGCCTCTACAAGGGAGAGACGGGCGGATGGCGAGAGACCGCGTAGCCGTCCTCCTGACAGGCGCCGGCAAGCGCTACGACATCGTCAGCGCGTTCGCCCAGCACGCCTTCACCATCGCGGTGGACCCCAACCCGCTCGCCCCGGCCCAGTACGCGGCCGACCTGCGCGTGGTCCCCCCGCGCTTCGACGACCCGGGCTACGTCCCGTTCCTGGAGGACCTCGTGCGCGAGCACGACGTGCGCGCGGTGGTGCCGCTCACCGACCTCGACATCGAGGTGCTCGCGGGGTCCGAGCTGCCCGCGTTCGTGCCGCCCGCTGAGGTTGCCCGCGCGACGTTCGACAAGTGGGAGGCGCACCACCTGCTGCTCTCCCACGGCCTGCCCAGCCCGCCCACCGTCCTGCCGGGCGAGGAGCCCGAGTCGTATCCCGTGATGGTCAAGCCGCGGCGCGGGTCGGGCGCGCGCTCAGTGCACGCAGCGGCCGATCGCGAGCAGATGGAGTTCTTCGTGCGCTACGTGGACGAGCCGACGATGGTGCAGAAGCTGATGCGCGGCCCGCACTTCTCGATCGACCTGATCTGCGACCTCGACGGCCGCTGCCTGAACGCGATCCCCCGCTCGATGATCGAGTCCCGCGGCGGCGAGTCGGTGAAGGGCACCGTGACCCGCGACGACGAGCTGATCGAGCTGGGGCGGCGCGTGGGCGAGGGGCTGGGGGTTTGCGGCCCGTGCACGGTGCAGGTCTTCCGCGACCCCGACATCGGGGTGGCCATCTACGACGTCAACACGCGCTTCGGCGGCGGCTTCCCATCGCACATGTACGGCGCGCGTCCCGGGCGCACGTACCCGGAGCTGATCGTTCGGATGGCGGCCGGCGAGCGCGTGGAGCCGCACGTGGGCGAGTTCGACGCCGGGATGACGTTCACGCGCTGGTACTGGCACACCGAGCTGGACGCCGACCTCCGCCCCAGCGGGCGCGACATCGTGGACGGCGGTCCGAGGCGGCCGCGCTAGGGGCCGGAGCGCGGCACTCGCACGCTGTAGCGGTGCGAGCGCGCGGCTGCGTTGGCGGCGTCGCCGGCGAAGCGCGCGTAAACCCGGTAGAGGCCGTACTTGCGCAGCCGTACCGACTTCGCGAATGCGCCGCCGCTCGCCGCCAGCGCGATGCGCCGGTAGGCGACCCAGCGCCCGCCCACCCGCCGGTCCAGCAGGAGCGATACGACTGCCTTGGCCGGGTCGATCAGCCCGCTGACCTTCAGCAGCCGGCCAACTGAGACGCGCGCGGGCGGCGC
>JAXDIC010000111.1:0-3320 GCA_034664185.1 Thermoleophilaceae bacterium | reverse complement strand
GCTGCGCGCCCGGGAGCGACCCACGGTGTCGACGCCGGTCACGTGGAAGGAGGTGGAGCGCTGTCTCTCGAAGCGCGACGCGGGTCTCCTGACCTTCGACTCCGACCAGGCGCTGGCGCGCGCGGAGAAGCACGGCGACCTGCACGCCCCGGTCCTGACGCTGCAGCAGGAGCTGCCGTCGCTCTGAGCGGCACCGCCAGGGCCGGTGTGGAGGTACCATCCCGCGCCACATGAGACTCCGAAGGCCGCGCACGGACAAGCGCACCTGGAGCCGCAGGCTGGCAGACGAGGAGGCGCGGGAGTTCGTCGAGAGGGAGCTCGAGGAGACGCGCGAGGTCTACCGGACCGCGTCCGGCGAGTTCCAGCTCGACGGCCTCTGCCGCGACGCGTTCGCCGCCGGGTCCACCACTGACCTGCGCTGGCTCAAATCGCGCGGGTTCGACGCCCAGGGCTTCTACCGCACCGAGCTGGCGCCGAGCTGGGAGGGACTCGACCAGCGGGCGCGGGCCCAGAAGCTCGAGCGCTTCATCGAGCTGTCCAACATGATGGGCGCGGCCGACCTGGGCGGCCAGCCGTCCGAGCAGGTGCGCGACATGGTGGCCGCCGTCCACATCAAGGTCCTGCTCCTGGCGTGGGCGTACGACCGCACCTACGGCTTCATCGACCGCATCTTCAACGGCCCGCTCCAGTACCGCCACCACCGCGTCCGGCTGGCCCCCGCGGCAAGGAGCGCGCGGCGCGCCCGGGCGGCGGCGTCCCCGGCCCGGGCGGGCAGCCTCTGACACTCGCCCGGCGCTGGCACGTGCCGGCCGCCGGATAGGCTGGCTCGACGTGGCCGACTCGTCCTCCCATCCGGACCGCCACTCGGGGCGGCGCGCCCTGGTAACCGGGGGCGCCACGGGCATCGGACGAGCCACGGCCAGCCGGCTGGCCGCCGAGGGCGCCGCCGTGATCGTCAACTACGTGGGCCGCGCCGGCGACGCCGACTCGCTGGTCGCCGAGATCGAGGGAGCGGGCGGCCGCGCCGTTGCGATCGAGGCCGACGTCTCGAACGAGGAGCAGGTCGTGGCGATGTTCGCGCGTGCGCGCGAGGAGCTGGACGGCCCGATCGACCTGCTGGTGAACAACGCCGGGATCGAGAAGCCGTTCCTGCTCGTGGACATGCCGCTCGAGGAGTGGAACAGGGTGATCGCCGTGAACATGACCGGCGCCTTTCTCTGCGCCCGCGAGGCCGCCCGCGGGATGATCGACGGCCAAGCGGCGGGCACGATCGTGAACATGTCGAGCGTCCACGAGGTCATCCCGTGGGAGAAGTTCGGGCACTACTGCGCCAGCAAGGGCGGGATGAAGCTCTGGGCCGGCACCGTGGCCAAGGAGCTGGCCCCGCACGGCATCCGCGTCGTGAACGTGGCCCCGGGCGCCATCGCCACGCCCATCAACCAGGAGCTGATCGACGACCCGGTCAAGCGTCGCGCCGTGGAGGCGGAGATCCCGCTCGGCCGGCTCGGCAAGCCCGAGGAGATCGCGGCCGCCGTGGCGTGGCTGGCCGGGCCCGAGGCCGGGTACGTGACCGGCACGACGGTGTTCGTGGACGGCGGGATGACTCAGTACCCGGGCTTCATCTGAGCGCAGACCCGCTGAATCGCCGGGTCCCGGGCGCGGCCAGAAGGAACTCCCGCCCCCCGCGCGAATCAACCGGGCGTGACCCGCTCGGGTACATCCGCCCTGACGCTGTCGGCTGAGATCCGCCAGCGCTTCGACGAGTTCTCACGGTCGCAGAAGGACGTCGGCCAGTACATCGTCGACCACCTGGACGAGGCCGCGTTCCACACCGCTGAGGAGCTGGCCCGCCGCGCCAACACCTCGAGCTCCACGGTCGTCCGCTTCGCGCAGGCACTCGGCTTCGAGGGCTTTCCGGAGCTCCAGGCCGCCGCGCGCGACGAGTACAGGCGCGCCCGCGGGTCCGGCGATGGAGAGGCCGAGACGCTGGAGACCCCGCCGCTCTTCCCGATCGACCAGACCGAGTTCGAGGCCGCGCTGGCGGCCGACCACGTGAACGTGGCCGAGACCGCGCGCAAGCTGGACCGCGACGAGGTGGCCGCCGCGGTGGAGGCGATCTCGCGCTCCGAGCACACGCTCCTGTGCGGCACCGACCAGATGGCGTTCTTCGCCAGCTACCTCCGCCACCTGCTGATGCTGCTGGACCTGCGCTGCGAGGTCGTGGCCAGCCCGAGCCAGGAGGGCCTCGCCCGCCTCGGGCGCATAGACAACCGCACGCTGGTCATCGGGTTCTCGGCCGGCCGGCCGCACCCGCTGGTCGTGCGGGCCATGAAGCTCGCCCGCCACCGCCGCGCGTCGACGATCGCGATCGCGGACGCGACCCTCTCCGAGGTGGCAAAGCTTGCCGACCAGCGGCTGTACTACTCGTCCAACAGCCCGGCCTTCGTCCGCTCGCACGCCGCCCTGCTGTCGCTCATCCAGGCCCTTGCGTACGGCGTTTACGCGCTCGACGAGTCCGCCTACGCGGATCGCATCAAGGCCTTCCGCCTGAAGTAGGGCTCCCTTGGCGGCCCCGGTCGCGCGGCTAATATCCCTCTGGTGAAGGACACCGCCACCTTCCGGGTCAAGGCCGGTCTGGCAGAGATGCTCAAGGGCGGCGTGATCATGGACGTGGTCACCGCCGACCAGGCACGCATCGCGGAGGCCGCGGGGGCGGTCGCAGTAATGGCGCTGGAGCGCGTGCCGGCGGACATCCGGGCGGCGGGCGGCGTGGCTCGCATGGCCGATCCCACCAAGATCGAGGAGATCCAGGGCGCCGTCACCATCCCGGTCATGGCCAAGGCCCGGATCGGGCACATGGCCGAGGCGCAGATCCTCGAGGCCCTGGAGGTCGACTACGTCGACGAGTCGGAAGTGCTCACACCCGCCGACGAGGCCAACCACATCGACAAGTGGCGGTTCAAGGTGCCGTTCGTGTGCGGGGCCACCAACCTGGGCGAGGCGCTGCGGCGCATCGCCGAGGGCGCGGCCATGATCCGCACCAAGGGCGAGGCCGGCACCGGCAACGTGGTCGAGGCGGTCCGCCACATGCGCACCATCCAGGGCGAGATCCGCCGCCTCAGCTCGATCGACAGCGCCGAGCTGCCCAGCGCGGCCAAGGAGCTGGCGGCGCCGCTCGACCTCGTGCGGCAGGTTGCCGAGAAGTGCAGCCTGCCGGTGGTCAACTTCTCGGCCGGCGGCATCGCCACCCCGGCCGACGCCGCTCTGATGATGCAGCTGGGGGCCGAGGGCGTGTTCGTCGGCTCCGGCATCTTCAAGGC
>JAXDIC010000076.1:0-2853 GCA_034664185.1 Thermoleophilaceae bacterium | reverse complement strand
CCCGTCTTCCAGACGATCCCCGAGGCGTCGGAGCCGCC
This sequence comes from Thermoleophilaceae bacterium, assembly GCA_034664185.1. Taxonomy (GTDB): domain Bacteria; phylum Actinomycetota; class Thermoleophilia; order Solirubrobacterales; family Thermoleophilaceae; genus AC-37. The sequence continues at coordinate 2,815 of JAXDIC010000076.1, read as the reverse complement.
GATGTGGTGGTCCTCGTCGGGGTGGTAGCGGAAGACCGAGACGGGCTTGCCCATCGCGGCCCAGACGTTGTTGTAGTTCACGCCCGCGGCCATCACCCGCACGATCACCTCGAGCGCGCCCGGCTCGGGCACCTCCATCTGCTCGATCTGGAATGCGTCGCGCGGCTCTCCCTCGCGATCCTGGCGGATCACCCACGCCGCCATCGTCTCGGGCAGCGTGCCGGGCTCCGTCCCGACGTCGGTGACGTCTGTCAGGTCAACTTGGGCCATCTGGCGTTCTACTCCTCGGGTCGCGTGCGGCGGCATCGTACCGAGCGCAACCCGCTGGGATGGCCGGCCGGGCCCGCGCCGCTACGAAACGCCCAGCGGCTCGACGGCCTCCGGCTGCCGCGCGGGATCGACCGCGCGGCGCAGCTTGCGCTTGGGCTCGATCAGCGCGAACGCGATCAGCACACCGGCGGCGGCAACGCCGCACGAGAGCGTGAGCGCCCCCGACAGCGCGTGGATGAAGCCGTCGTGCATCGCGGAGCCCACCTGGGCGCCCACGTGGGGGTCGATGCCGTGGAGGGACTTGGCGCTGGCGCCGGAGCCGATGTTGTCCACGATGCTCGAGCGAATGCCGGCGGGCAGGTGCAGCCCGGCCAGCCGCTCGTCCACGCGGGTGCGCGCGAGGCTCTGGAACAGCGCGCCGCTGGCGGCCACGCCGAACGTGCCGCCCACCATCCGGAACATCGACAGGATCCCGGACGCCGCACCCGACTTGTCGCTGGTCACCGAGTTCATGGCCGCCGTGGACATCGGCGACATCGTGAGGCCCATGCCCAGGCCCATGATCATGAACGCGGGCAGCAGCTCGGCGTAGCCGGTCGTGTCGGTCACCCTGCTCTGGAGGAACAGCGCCAGGGAGACCAGCGAGAGCCCGGCCACGATCAGCGGCCGCGGCCCGATCCGGTCGGCCAGCCGGCCGGCGATCGGTGCGGCGAAGATGATCACGACGGTGGACGGGAGGAACCTGAGGCCGGCCTGGAGCGGGCTGTAGTGGAGGATGTTCTGCATGTACAGCGCCATGAAGAAGAACATGGCCAGCATCGCGAACGAGACGATGAACGCGACGGCGTTGGCGCCCAGGAACGAACGCGAGCGGAAGTACTCGAACTGGACCATCGGGGCGCGACCGCGCATCTCCACGAGCACGAACGCCACGAGGCCCACGGCGGCGGTGGCCAGGAGCGCCACGATCGCGGTCGACCCCCAGCCCCAGCGGTTGCCGTCGACCAGGGCGAGCACCAGGGCCGTCATGCCGATCGACAGCGCCGCGATCCCGGGGTAGTCCACGCGCCGGTCGACGGTCGGGTCGCGCGACTCGCGCGCCGCGAAGAGCGTCACGATCACGGCGCCCGCCGCGACCGGGAGGTTCAGGAAGAAGATCGCCCGCCAGGAGACGTACTCGGTCAGCGCGCCGCCCACGACCGGTCCAAGTGCCAGCGCCAGGGCTGACACGCCCGCCCACGTGCCGATCGCGCGGCCGCGCTCGGCCGGGGGGAAGGTATTGGAGATGATCGAGAGGGTGCCGGGCATCATGAACGCGCCGCCGATGCCCTGGATGGCGCGGCCGGCCACGAGCCACTCCTGCGACGGGGCCAGGCCGATGGTCGCGCTCGAGAGCGCGAAGACCACCACGCCGAACAGGAACATCCGGCGGCGGCCGAAGATGTCGCCCAGGCGGCCGCCGGTCACGAGCAGGACGGCGAAGGTCAGCGTGTAGGCGTTGACCGTCCACTCGAGCGACGAGATCGAGGCGTGCAGATCCGACTGGATCGACGGCAGCGCCACGTTCACCACCGTGTTGTCGAGCATGATCATGAACAGGGCGAAGCACATGGCGGCCAGGGTCCACCACTTGCGGTTGCCCTCGTTCAGACGCATTCGTGCCGGCATCAGGAGTCCTTTCGGGGGGAGGTCTTTCGGGGCGTGCCGCAGCGGCTGGCGATCTCGTCGCGCTCGGCGAGCGGCGCCATGGCCGCGGCCAGGCGGTCGCGCTCGCGGGGCGAGAGGGTCTCGACGAACTCGCCGATTCCCGTCAGGCGCAGCTCCGCCAGGCGGTCGACCACGTCGCTGGCCTCGGGTGTCGCGCGAACCTGCTTCATGCGGCGGTCGGTCTCGTCCTCGGCGCGCGTCACCAGGCCGCGGTGCACGAGGCCGTCGATCGAGCGGCTGACGGCGGGGAGCGAGAGGCCCAGCCGGTCGGCGATGTCCCCGAGCGACGCCTGGTCGACGGCATTGACGAGGATGTTGAGGGTGCGGAGCTGCGTGTGGGACAGCTCCAGCTCGCCGACGGCCTTCATGTAATCGTCGCCGTGCGCGTGCAGCAGGTAGCGGACGAACCCGTACAGGTGGTGCACCAGCTGGGCATCGGGGGCGGTGGCTCGTGCCGGCGCCCTGTTCTTCGTCTTCGCGGTTGCTTGCATGCATGCAAGTATTGCAGAGGCGTGGTGGATTTGGCCGCCCGGCCAATGTGAGGTTCGTCACATCGTCCGACGTCCGCCGTACGGTGGGACACTGCGATGGAAGCCGCTACGCCACTGCGCCATGCCAACGTCCGAACGGTCGGCGACCGCCTGGTCATCGACGGCCTGGTCGTGTCCGACCAGTCCGCCGTCCGCCTGGTGCGCGAGCGCGAGGAGGCCGGCGACGACGGGGTCAAGGTCGTCGTCGACGCGATCGAGATCGGCGCCCGGGTGCTCGATCGCGAGCAGGCCGGCGCCAACGCGGACTTCGTGCGCAGCGAGTTCGACCGCACGGCGCGCGACGTCGA
>JAXDIC010000072.1:0-6076 GCA_034664185.1 Thermoleophilaceae bacterium | reverse complement strand
AGGCGGTAGCCATGCGCCTGCTCGAGGCGGTCACGCACGGGCTGCCGGAGTGGGACGGCATGCACGTTCCGGCCGGGGTCGAGCAGGTCCAGGAGCTGACGGAGCGCGCGGGCGCCATGGTGCTGGGGCCGGGGCTGGGGCGGAGCAACGGTGCCCGTGCGTTCGCCCGCGAGCTTGCGCGCACGACCCCGGTCCCGCTCCTGATCGACGCCGACGGCCTGAACGCACACGTGGGCGCCCTGGAGCTGCTGCGCCAGCGGCCGGGCCCTACGATCCTCACGCCGCACACCGGCGAGCTTGCGCGGCTCCTGGAGACCGACTCCGACGACGTCTCCGCGCACCGGCTCGAGCACGCCCGCGACGCCGCGGAGCGCACCGGCGCCATCGTGCTGCTGAAGGGCGACGACACGATCGTTGCGCGGCCGGGCGGGCCTGTCGCCGTCAGCCCCGGCGCCACGGCCGCGCTGGCCACCGCCGGCACGGGCGACGTCCTGTCCGGCGTGATCGGGGCGCTCCTGTCCAAGGGCCTCGACGCCTTCGAGGCCGCCGCCGCCGGCGTGCTGGCCCACGCGCGTGCCGGGATCGTCGCGGCGGACCGGCTGGGCGCGGACCACGTCGTGGCCGGCGACGTGATCGAGGCGCTGCCCCAGGCCTTCGCGACCGACGGCACCCGCTAGGGTCAGGGCATGGCCGGCCTCGTGCGCCAGATCATGACCCCCGACCCCGTCACGGTGGCGCCCGACGCGACCGTTGAGCAGGTCGTGCGCCTGATGCGCAAGCACGAGCTGCCGGGGCTCCCGGTGGTCGACGCCGACGGCACGCTGCGCGGCATCGTGACCGAGTCCGACCTCATCCTCTCCGACGAGGATGGCGACCTTCACCTGCCGCACTACATCGAGCTGTTCGGCGGGATGGTCTTCCTGCCCGAGTCGGTCAGGCGCTTCGAGGAGCGCTTCCACAAGGCCGCCGCGGCCAGCGCCGCCGACATGATGACCGGCGACCCGGTGACCGTCGAGGCCGACGACAGCGCGCGCAAGGCCGGCCGCCTGATCGCGGACACGGGGCACAACCGGCTGCCGGTGCTCGAGAACGGGCGGCTGGTGGGCGTTGTCACGCGCGTGGACGTGCTGGGGGCGCTCGCTGCCGAATAGCGCCGCCGCTCCCGAGCGGGCGCTCGCGCGCGTGGACGTGGGCGCGATCGAGCGCAACTGCCGCCGGCTGAAGCGCTCGCTGGCCGGCGATGCCCAGCTGTGCGCCGTGGTCAAGGCCGACGCCTACGGGCACGGGGCCGTGGCGTGCGCGCGTGCGGCCGTGGCCGGCGGCGCCAGCTGGCTGGCGGTGGCCACCGCCGCCGAGGCCGCCCAGCTCCGCGGCGCGGGCTTCGACGGCCAGCTGCTGGTGATGGGCGCCCTCACGCCCGCCGACACGCGCACCGCGCTCTTGGCCGACGCGGACGTGGTGGCGTGGCGGAGCGAGTTCGCCGCCGCCCTGCCCGATCGCGCCGGATCCTCGCCGCCGCGCGTGCACGTCAAGCTCGACAGCGGCATGGGGCGGCTGGGCACCCGCGATCCCAGCGAGGTGCGCGAGCTGTGCCGCGCCATCGCCGCCGACGACCGGCTCGAGCTGGTCGGGCTGATGACCCACTTCGCCACCGCCGACGAGCCGGGCGACGACCACTTCCCGGCACAGCTCGAGCGGTTCGCGCCGCTGGCCGAGGAGCTGCGCGCTCGGCACCCCGGCATCGTCGTGCACGCGGCCAACAGCGCGGCCACGCTGCGCGAGTCGGAGTCGCACTTCGACATGGTGCGCTGCGGGGTGGCCATCTACGGGCTCGATCCGTTCCAGGAGGATCCGGCCGCCCGCGGCCTGGAGCCAGCGCTGGCGCTGGAGTCCTACGTGGCCGCCGTCAAGCGGTTCGAGCCGGGCGACGGCGCCGGCTACGGCCAGACCTGGCGCGCAACCGAGCCAACGATGGTGGGCGTGCTGCCGATCGGCTACGGCGACGGCTGGCGCCGCTCCCTGTCGAACAACGCGCGCGTGCTGGTGCGCGGCCGTCCGCACCCGCTGGTCGGGACCATAAGCATGGACAACCTGACGATCGACCTGGGACCCTCCAGCGACGTCCAGCCCGGCGAGCGCGCCGTGCTGATCGGCCGCCAGGACGGCGAGGACATCCTCTGCGAGGAGGTGGCGGAGCGGCTCGGCACGATCAACTACGAGATCACGTGCGGCCTGACGCAGCGGGTGCGCAGGATGCACCACGGGTCGGGATGAGCGGGGCGCTGGAGCGCCTGGCGGAAGCCCCGCCGGTCCGCGCCGTGCGCGACGCGCTGGCCGGCGCCGGCACCTCGGGCTGGGTCGTGGGCGGCACCGTGCGCGACGCCCTGCTGGATCGCCCGACGGCCGACGTCGACGTCGCGGTCGACGGGTCTGCCGAGGCTGTCGCCCGCGCTGTGGCCAGCGCGGCGCGCGGGCCGGCCTTCCAGCTGTCCGAGACGTTCGGCGCCTGGCGGGCGATCGGCGGGGGAGGGGAGTGGATCTGCGACGTCTCGCCGCTCCAGGCGCCGACGATCGAGCAGGACCTGGCCCTGCGGGACTTCAGCGTCAACGCGATGGCCGTGCCCGTGTCCGACCACGACGAGCTGCTCGACCCCGTCGGCGGGGTGGCGGATCTGGAGCGGCGGGTGCTGCGCGTGCTGGGAGGGCCCAGCCTGGAGGAGTCGGCGTACGCGCGCGACCCGTTGCGCCCGTTGCGGCTTGCCCGCCTGGCCACCGAGCTTGGGTTCGCTCCCGATCCCGACACGGAGCGGCTCACCCTGGCCGCGGCCGAGCGGGTCCGGTCGGCGTCGCCGGAGCGCGTGTTCGCGGAGCTGCGCCGGCTGGTGCTGGCGGACGGCGTGCTGGACGGCATCGAGCTTGCCGACCGGCTGGGGCTGATCGCCGCCGTGCTGCCCGAGCTGCACGCCCTCCACGGCGTGGAGCAGAGCCACTTCCACCACCTCGACGTGTACGGCCACACCGTCGAGGTGCTGCGCCAGCTGATGGCCATCGAGCGCGACCCGGAGGCGGTATTCGGAGCGCAGCTGGCACCCGCTGTCGCCGCCGTGCTGGCGGAGCCCTTGGCCGACGAGATGACGCGCGGCCAGGCACTCCGGTTCGCCGCGTTGCTCCACGACTCCGGCAAGCCCGCCACGCGCGGGGTGCTGCCCGGCGGTCGGGTCACCTTCATCGGGCACGACTCGGTGGGAGCGGAGCTGGTGGGCGACCTGTCGCGGCGGTTGCGCACCAGCCAGCGCCTGGGGTCGTACCTGGCCGCCATCACCCGCCACCACCTGGTGCTCGGGTTCATGGTGCACCAGCGCCCGCTCTCTCGCGCGGCCGTCTACCGCTACCTGACCACGTGCCAGCCGGTCGAGCTCGAGGTGACCATCCTCTCCTGCGCCGACCGCATGGCCACGCGCGGGCGCAACGCCGAGGCCGCCATCGCCGCGCACCTCGAGCTGGCCCGCGAGCTGGCCGCCGAGGCGCTTCGGTGGCGCCGGAGCGGCCCGCCGCGCGCACCGGTCCGCGGCAACGAGCTGGCGCGCGAGCTGGACGTGGCCGGCCCGCAGATCGGGGCGCTGCTGGCGCGGCTCGAGGAGGCCGCGTTCACGGGCGAGGCGACCACGCGCGAGGAGGCGCTGGCCCTCGCGCGACGACTGCGCGAGAATCCCGAGTCATGATCGTCGACACCGCGGTATACGAGGACGGCAAGCGCCGCGCGGGGAGCGTCGAGCTCCAGGACGCCTATGACGCCACGCGAACGAACGGCAATGCCTGGGTCTGGATCGGCCTGTACGAGCCGGGCATGGACGAGTTCGACTCCGTCGCGCGCGAGTTCGAGCTGCACGAGCTGGCCGTGGAGGACGCGGTCAAGGCACACCAGCGGCCGAAGCTCGAGGTGTACGGGCAGACGATCTTCCTGGTGCTGAAGACCGCCCGCTACCTCGAGGAGGAAGAGGAGATCGAGACCGGGCAGATCATGCTGTTCGTGGGCCAGGGCTTCATCATCTCCGTCCGCCACGGGCCGGCCACGGACCTGCATCCGGTCCGGCTCGACGTGGAGAAGCGACCGGACCTGCTGCGCTGCGGCCCGAGCGCGATCCTGCACGCGATCGTCGACCGCGTGGTGGACGACTACTCGCCCGTGCTGGCCGGAGTGGACGGCGACGTGGACGAGGTCGAGGACGAGATCTTCTCGCCGGCTCGCAGCAACCCCACCGAGCGCATCTACAAGCTCAAGCGCGAGGTGCAGGAGCTGCACCGGGCCACGTTCCCGCTGCTGGGCCCGCTGGAGAAGCTGGCCGCGGACAGGGTCGGCCTGGTGCACGACAAGATCCAGCCCTACTTCCGCGACGTCTACGACCACGCCCTGCGGGCAAACGAGCACACCGAGAGCCTGCGGGACCTGCTGAACGGCATCCTCGACGCCAACCTGACGCAGGTCAGCGTCCGCCAGAACGACGACATGCGCAAGATCACGGCCTGGGCCGCGATCGCGGCGATTCCGACCGTCATCGGCGCGATCTACGGCATGAACTTCGACAACATGCCGGAGCTGCACTGGCGCTTCGGATATCCGGCCGCCGTGCTGGCGATGGTCGTCATCTGCGTCCTCCTGTACCGGAACTTCAAGCGCGTGGGCTGGCTGTAGGCTTCCGCGCGCGATGGCCGACCCCGACTGCCTCTTCTGCAAGATCGTCGCGGGCCAGATCCCCGCGCAGATCGTCGACCAGGACGAGCACACGATCTCGTTCATGGACATCAACCCGTGGACGCGCGGGCACGCGCTCGTGATCCCGCGCGAGCACTCGCGCAACCTCTACGAGATCGACGAGGCCGACCTGGCGCGCACGGCGGCGTCCGCCAAGCGCCTGGCCCTGCGCATGAAGGAGCGCCTGGGCGTCGACGGCGTCAACCTGATCAACTCGTGCGAGCCCGCCGCGTGGCAGACGGTGTTCCACTTCCACGTGCACGTCATCCCGCGCTACAACGACGACCCGCTGGAGCTGCCGGTCCGGCCCAGTGAGGGCGACCCGGACGAGATCGCCGGCGTGGCCGACGAGCTGCGCGCCTGATGCGCGCGGGGCCGGCGACCGGATCGGGCTGATCGAAGCACCCCTCTTCGGTACCGAGGAGGCACAAAAAGCGGTCGGCCTGTTCCTGGAAGAGGGACCCGGAAACGCCACTTTCGAGGGTCGCTGAACGCTCGATTCGGTACGCGCGGCCGCGCCTGTCTAAGGACCACGTAAACGCCTGCATTTCCGGGGCAAACGGTGCTAACGTGCCGCGCCGAAACCGCCGGAATGGGTCCGGCGAAAGATCTCATGACCGCAGTTCGGGGAACCTCGTATGGGCGCCGAGCGGGGCATGGCTTAAGGGAAGGGTGCAGCGCATGGCGACTGGGACCGTCAAGTGGTTCAACGACGAGAAGGGCTACGGCTTCATCACGCCCGACGAGGGCGATCGGGATCTCTTCGTTCACCATACGGGGATCAACGGAAGCGGCTTCAAGACCCTCCAGGAGAACAGCAAGGTCTCCTACGAGGAGGAGTCGGGCGACAAGGGCCCGAAGGCCGTGAACGTCACGAAGATCTGAACGCTCACCGGGCGCCCCGCCGGTGGCGACGGGGCGCCCGGATAGAATTGCGGCGTGCCAAAGGAAGAGAAGATCGAGATGGAGGGCGAGGTCACGGAGGCCCTCCCCAACACGATGTTCCGCGTCAAGCTGGACAACGACCACGAGGTTCTCGGGCACATCTCAGGCAAGATGCGCCGGCACTACATCCGCATCCTCCCGGGCGACCGGGTCAAGATCGAGCTGTCGCCCTACGACCTCGATCGAGGCCGCATCACCTACCGGCACAAGTAACGGCTGTCCGCTGCGGCCTCGGCTACGGCCGGCCGCGGTGGGCTCAGTCGTCGGGTTGCCGAGGTCCTCGCGGCAGAGTACGGCTGTCCGCTGCGGCCTCGGCTACGGCCGGCCGCGGCGGGCTCGTTTGTCGGTTGGCCGAGGTGGTCAGGTCGCCGCGGCTGC
>JAXDIC010000054.1:0-5027 GCA_034664185.1 Thermoleophilaceae bacterium | reverse complement strand
TACGCGACGCCGCGCTTGACCCACGGTTCGAGCTGGCGCTTGGTGCGGACGCCTTCGTCGTCGACGCGTAGCCAGCCCTGCATCGACCGGCCGCGCATCTCGAATGGCCCGGCGTGCAGCTTGGCGACCAGCGCATCCGTGTCCATCGGATCGACGCGCACCATCAGCCCGCCCTGTCCGCTGGCCGCGACCGCCATGTTGCCACCGATCAGGAAGGCCAGGCCCCCGAACATCTTCTTCTCGGTGACGTTCGGCTCGGTGCCGATCAGCTCACGGATGCGGTGCGCCAGATCTTCGTCGTAGGCCACGCGCGGCATCATCGCGTACGGTCCGATCAAACGGCGAGGAGGTCCGACGTGGTGCTGGTCATCGGCCGGGGGCGATGCGCTCCCGAGCGCAGGGACAGGCTCATCGAGCTGGGCAGGGAGATGCAGGAGAAGTCGCGGCGGGAGGACGGCTGCCTGCGCTACTCGTTCTACACGGCGATCGAGGACCCGCTGAGCTTCGTGGCCGTCGAGGAGTGGACCGATCGCGCGGCCCTCGACCGCCACTTCCAGGAGCCGCACCTCCAGGAGTTCTCGCGCGGCCTGGGCGAGGTGGTGTCGGAGCGGCCCGAGGTGGCGATCCACGAGGTGGCCGACACGAAGCCGGCCCCACCCGGCGTGGGGCACGTCTAGCGGCAGCCCCCGACGCTACGGCACGACGTGGTAGCCAACGCCGCGGGCCGCACGCGAGAGTGTGCGGTCCCACGTGGCGAACACGACCCCGGGGTCCTGGATGCTCAACGCCGATGCGAGGTGAACCGCGTCGCCGCCCCTCAGTCCGTGTGCCTCGGCCGCCGCTCCGGCGACCTTCGCCAGCCGGTCGTCGAGCGCGATCGTGCGGATCGCGCGCCAGATCCCGTCAAGGGTCGCCATTCCTCGGCGAAGCCTCTCGCCCGAAATGCGGCCCAGGCGTTGTGCGTGAGCAAGCGCGGCGCGCGTTTCAACATAGGCGAGCACACTCGCCGCGCTCAGCCGCCGTGCGTCCCATAGTTCCTGAGCCATCGTCGACCCGTCCTCCGCGACGAGCAGCTTTACGAGCGCCGAGCTGTCGAAGTAGACGATCACCGTCTCTCGATCAGGTCGCTCACGGACCCCGACCCCTTGACCGGGATCGGCTCGGGGAGCGGGAACCACGGCGCGGTCGGCTCGCGAATCAGTCCGCGGGCCCTGAGCTCCGCGAATGGGTCGTGCTCGTCGCGGGCCAGGCGCGCGACGCGACGACCGCGGACCGTAACGACGATGTCAATTCCCTCGGCGACCTCATCCAGGTACCGGCTCAGGTGATCGCGCAGCTCGCGCACGCCCACGACCTTTTCGGCCCGCTCCTTCTCGGGTGGCGTCATCGAGTCAATTATAAGCGCCACATGGGTCGGCTGTTCAAGCATCTGCCGGAGAAGTCTCCGGCGGCTCCTCCTTCGCCGCCCTGTCCTCGCGCGGCGCCTTCACATGCACCGGCCCACCGCGCTCCGGGAAGGGGATCTCCACGCGGTCGAAGTCGCGCGGCACGATGGTGGACTCGAAGACCGCGCGGGCTTCGTCCCGGAGCAGCGGCCCCGGGTGTCGTGGCGAGACGTGGGTCAGCGCGAGGAGCTTGACCTCGGCCTCGCGCGCCAGCTCGGCCGCCTGCCGCGCGGTGCTGTGGCCGGTCTCCCCCGCGCGCTCCAGCTCCTCCTGGCTGAATGTGGCCTCGTGCACAAGCAGGTCCGCCCCGTGCGCCGCGGCGACGGTCATCGGAGACGGCGCCGTGTCTCCTGTGACGACGACCTTGCGCCCGGGGCGCGCCGGGCCCACCACCTGGTCCGCGCTGACGTCGCCGTGCGTGCCCGGCACCGTCTCGCCGTGGTGCAGCCGCCCGAAGTCCGGACCGGGGCGCACCCCCAGCTCGAGGGCGCGGGCCTCGTCGAAGCGACCGAGCCGCTCGTCCTCGACGATCGCGTAGCCGTACGCGCGCACCCCGTGGTCGACCTCGAAGGCCGCGATCCGGTAGTCGTCGCGGCGCAGCTCCTCGTTCGGCTCCAGCTCGACAAGCGACAGCTCGTAGGGCGTGCGGCCCACGATCGGGCGCAGCGCCTCGAAGAGCGCGCGCAGTCCCGGCGGCCCGTAGACCGTCAGCGGGCGGTCGCGTCCGCGCAGGGCGAACGTCTTCAGCATGCCCGGCAGGCCGAGCACGTGGTCGGCGTGGAAGTGCGTGACGAAGATCTCCTCGAGCTCGATCAGGCCGACCGAGCGCAGCAGCTGCCGCTGCGTACCCTCGCCGCAGTCGAACAGCAGGCGGTCGCCGCCGCGACGCACCAGGAGCGCGGGCAGGCCGCGCCCCGCCGTGGGCGACGAGCCGGCGGTGCCGACGAACAGAACGTCGAGGTCCATCGGCCTATCTTGGCGGCCGAGTCGGGCAGGAGCGGGCCAAGTCGCGCCGCATCAGTCCAGCTCCACCAGCTCGAACGTCACCCTGCCGGCCTCGATCCGCGCCATGCCCATCGTGTGACGCGGCTGGCGGCGCCGCTCCGTGGGGCTGCCGGGATTGAAGATCTGGAAGCCGTCGCGCGCCTCGTGCAGCGGGATGTGCGAGTGGCCGAACACGACGGCGTCGGCGTCGGGGAACCGCAGTCGCAGGCGCTCCAGGCGACCGCGAGCGGGGCCGGCGTCGTGAACCATGGCGATGCTCGCCCCGCCGGCCTCCACTACCCGCGCCTCGGGCAGCCGCCGGCGCAGCTCCGGCGAGTCCACGTTGCCGTGGACGCCGGCCAGCGGCGGGCCGATGGCCTCGAGCTCGTCCAGTACCTCGACCGTGGCGAAGTCCCCCGCGTGCAGGATCAGGTCGGCGGCGGCGAGCCGCTCGAGGCAGGCGGAGGGGATGCGTCGCGACCCACGCGGGAGGTGCGTGTCGGACACGACCGCGATGACCACTCGCGGAGCGTAGGATGCGCGCCGCCGGGGTGACGGATCGCACGTTTAGGTAACTGAACGCTCGGTTAGTAATGAGGGTAGGATCTGAGGACGCCCGGGTAAGAGCTACGACGGGGAGGAACCGACCGATGCGAAGAGGCCGCCTGAACAGCAGTGCGATCTTCCGGATGGGCGTTGCCGCCGCGACCGCGCTGACGGCTCTCGCTATGGCCTCCCCCGCGCTGGCGGCCGGGTCGACCCCGCCGGCGGGCGGCGCGGCGATCGGCCAGGTGATCATCGCCACCGCCGGCGGGATCGTGGCCACCGCCATCCTGCTCGGCCTCGTCTTCGGCCACCGAAGCGGCAAGGTCAAGGTCATCCAGCGCCTGGTCAAGTTCTCGGAGCGCGTCTCAGGGGCGCCCAACTGGTCGGCCATCCCGCTGGCCATCCTCGGCGGCACGCTGGCGATCGCCGTGTACGGGATGTACTGGGACATCTCGATCCACCTGGACAAGGGGCGCGACCCGGGGCCGCTCGCCAACGCGGCGCACTACTTCATCCTGCTCGGCCTCTTCGGCGTGCTGTTCGCCGGCGTGGTGGCGATGGCCCTGCCGCTGGAGAAGCCCAGCAAGTCGGCCATCCACCTGCCCAACGGCTGGTGGGCGCCGCTCGGCGGCGTGATCATCACCGTCTGCGGGTCGATCTCGCTGCTCGCGTTCCCGCTCGACGACATCTGGCATCGCATCTTCGGCCAGGACGTGACCCTCTGGGGCCCGACGCACCTGCTGCTGTTCGGTGGCGCGGCGTTCTCGGTTGTGGGCGCCCTGATCCTCCAGCGCGAGGGCAAGGCGGCGAGCATGAAGCCCGCTCCTCGCGCCGACAAGCCGATCCTCATCGCCCGCTTCCAGGAGCCGCTCCTGTTCGGCTCGTTCCTGGTCGGCCTGTCGACCTTCCAGGGCGAGTTCGACTTCGCCGTGCCGCAGTTCCGGCTGGTCTTCCACCCGATGCTGCTGATGCTCGCCGCCGGCGTGGCCCTCGTCGCGGCGCGTCTGCGCCTCGGGCGCGGCGGCGCACTGGCGGCCGCCGGCGTGTTCATCGTGATCAGGGGCCTCATCTGCCTGGTCGTCGGCCCGATCATCGGACACACCACCCCCTACTTCCCGCTCTACCTCGCCGAGGCGGCGATGGTCGAGCTCGTGGCCCTGCGCATGTCCCGCGACCGGCCGATCACGTTCGGGGTGGTCAGCGGCGCGGCCATCGGCACCGTCGGCCTGGCGGCCGAGTGGGGCTGGTCGCACGTGGCCTGGACGATCCCGTGGCCGTCGTCGCTCTTCCCCGAGGGCGCCATCGTCGGCTTCATCGCCGCGATCGCCGGCGGAGTGCTGGGCGGCTACGTCGGCCGGTCGCTCGACGGCCAGCCCGTCCGCGAGCGCTTCACGCGCGTGGCGGTTCCCGCGGCGGCGTTCGCCGTGATGGCGCTCACGGCCTATGGGCTGCAGATGCCCACGCCCGCCAAGCCGCCGACGGCCACGGTCGCGCTCCAGACCGTCAAGCCCGGGCCCAAGCGCGAGGTGCAGGCCGTGGTGCGCCTCCACCCGCCCGGCGCCGCCCACAACGCCCATTGGTTCAACGCCACGGCGTGGCAGGGCGGTGGCTCCGTGGTCACCCCGCTGAAGCCGATCGGTCCGGGCCTGTACCGCACCACCAAGCCGATCCCCGTGTACGGCAAGTGGAAGGTGACGCTCCGGCTGCAGCGTGGCAACCAGGTCCTGGGCCTCCCGGTCTACTTCCCGAGCGACCCGGCCATCCCGGCACCCGAGATCCCGGCCGCGGCTCAGTTCACTCGCGCGTTCAAGCAGGACAAGAAGAACCTCCAGCGCGAGCAGAAGGCGGGCACGTCAGGCGTCCTCGTCGCAGGGGCGTACACGTTCGTGCTGCTGGTCGGCCTGAGCATGTTCGCGCTCCTGGCCTGGGGCCTCAACCGCCTCTCGCAGACGCTGCGCAAGCGTGAGGAGCCACTTGCGCCCGCCGCTCCAACGGCCGGCGACGCGCCCCGGACACCCACCCCGGCATGAGCCTGGTTCTGGCCCACTTCGG
>JAXDIC010000022.1:0-5567 GCA_034664185.1 Thermoleophilaceae bacterium | reverse complement strand
TTTTCGCTCGCGGCCATGCGCCAGGCGTTCGCCGCCGGGCGGGATCTCGGTGAGGTGGACAATGTGTTGGTGGCGGCCGCGGCATGTGAGCTGCATCCGCGGGCCGTGTTGAAGGGGGTTGAGGGTCGGGGGGCGGCTCAGGCGCTCCGCGAGGCCACGGAGCGGGCGGTTGCCCTCGGCGTTGGTCAGCTGCCGGCCGTTGCCTACGGCAGCAATGAGGTGGTCGTCGGTAAGGAGGTCGTTGATCTCGTTTTTTCCGACGAGTGGTTCCTCAAGGGGGCTACAGGACCCTCGAGGAACCAACCGTCGTGATTCGCTGTCCGGCCAGGCCGCGAGCATTGGTCCATGCGCCTCGCCACGCTGCGCCGCATCCTGCTTGCGCCCCTGCGCGGAGTGGGGCGGCTGGTGCTGGCGGTGGTCGCTCTCCTGACCACCCGGAGCCGCGCCGGCGAGGGAGTAACTTCCAACTCCGTGGCCGTCGACGAGCACGCAGCCCAGGCGAAGGAGAGAGCCCAGCAGGCCCAGGCCAAGGCGCAGGAGGCCGAGGCCAAGCTCGCGGGCGACGCCGGAGGCGCCGGCAGGCCCGGCACGACCGAGCGAAAGCCGCCTGAGGACGTCGGCTCGCACCATTCGCTCCCGGACGCGGAGACCGCCCGCCGGGTGCTGGCCAAGATGATGCTCATCCGCCGCTTCGAGGAGCGCGCCGGCGAGATGTATGCCAAGGCCAAGATCGGCGGCTTCCTGCATCTCTGCATCGGGGAGGAGGCCACCGTGGTCGGGGCCGTGGACGCGATGCGCGACGGCGACTACCTGCTCTCCACCTACCGCGAGCACGGCCAGGCCATCGCGCGCGGCACGGACCCCAGGGCCGTCATGGCCGAGCTGTTCGGGCGCGTGGACGGCTGCTCGAAGGGGCACGGCGGGTCGATGCACCTGTTCGACCTCGAGCGGCGCTTCCTGGGCGGCTACGGCATCGTGGGCGGCAACCTGCCGCTGGCCGCGGGGGTGGGGCTGGCCTGCGACTACGAGGGCACCCACGACGCGGTCGTCTGCATGTTCGGCGACGGCGCCAGCAACCAGGGCACGTTCGGCGAGACGATGAACCTGGCCGCGCTCTGGAAGCTGCCGGTCGTCTTCCTGGTCGTCAACAACCAGTTCGGAATGGGCACGGCGCTGGAGCGCCACTCGGCGGTCACCGACCTCTCGCGCAAGTCGGAGGGGTTCGGCGTGCCGGGCTCGCGGTGCAACGGCATGGACGTGCTGGACGTGCACGCGACCGTCTCGGAGGGCCTGCGCAAGGCGCGCGAGGAGCGCCAGCCGCAGCTCGTGGAGGCGGTCACGTACCGCTACCGCGGCCACTCGATGGCGGACCCGGAGGAGTACCGCACCAAGGAGGAGGTCGAGGAATGGCGCGGTCGCGACCCGATCGTCACCTTCCGCGCCCGCCTGGCCGAGGAGGGAGTGATCTCCGAGCAGGACGCGGACAAGCTCGACGAGGAGGCCGTCGCGACGGTCGACAAGGCGGTCGAGTTCGCCGACCAGAGCCCGTTCCCGGACCTCGACTCGCTGTACGACGACATCTACGTGTACGGGGAGCAGGTGCAGGGCTGGTACACGGTCGACGAGCGCTCGCCGGAGGTCCACCCCGGGGAGCACGAGGACGAGGCGGGCAAGATCGCGCACGAGCTGGCCGAGGCCGGCGCGGCGTACGCCAACGTGGGCGACGCCCAGGCGCGCCGCCGGCAGAAGCGCGACGGTGACGAGCCCGACGAGGACGACGACGAGGGCCAGGGCGAGCCGGCCGCCGAGCAGCGCGACGAAGAGGGCGGCGGGGACTAGGTGGCCGCCTGATGCCCACGATGCGCTACCGCGAGGCGCTCAACCAGGCGCTGCGCGAGGAGATGGAGGCCGACGAGCGCGTCTTCCTGATGGGCGAGGACATCGGCGTGTTCCAGGGCGCCTTCAAGGTCACCCAGGGCCTGCTCGAGGAGTTCGGCGAGAAGCGCGTGCGCGACACGCCGATCTCCGAGAACACGATCGTCGGTATGGGCGTCGGCTCCGCCATGATCGGCCTGCGCCCGATCGTCGAGCTGATGACGATCAACTTCTCGCTCCTGGCTCTCGACCAGATCGTCAACTGTGCCGCATCGATCCGCTACATGTTCGGAGGCCAGGTCAAGGTCCCGATGGTCATCCGGATGCCGCAGGGCGCCGGCCACCAGCTGGGCCCCACCCACTCGCACTCGCTGGAGGCCATGTACGTCCACGTGCCGGGCCTGCTCGTCGCTGTGCCCACCACAGCGGCGGACGCCAAGGGCCTGCTCAAGGCGGCCATCCGCGACGACAACCCGGTCATCTTCATCGAGCACGAGTCGCTCTACGGCCAGCGCGGCGAGGTGCCGGAGAACGGCGGCCCGCTGCGCTTCGGCCAGGCCGCCATCCGGCGCGAGGGCGACGACGTGACCATCGTCGGCATCTCGCGCATGGCCCTGACGGCCGAGAAGGCCGCCCAGACGCTGGCCGACGAGCACGAGATCGAGGCGGAGGTCATCGACCCGCGCACGCTGCGCCCGCTCGACCTGGACACGATCCTCGAGTCCGTGCGCAAGACCAACCGCGCCGTGATCGTCGAGGAGGGCTGGCCCCACGGCGGCGTGGGCGCCAACCTGGCCGCGCTCATCCAGGAGCAGGCGTTCGACCATCTGGACGCGCCCGTCGAGCGCGTCACCGGTGCCGACGTGCCCATGCCGTACTCCAAGCCGCTCGAGCAGGCCGCGTTCCCGCATCCCGAGCACGTCGTGCAGGCCGCGCTCGCCACGTTCAAGGACGTCTAGGCAGCCGCCGTGGCCACCGACGTCACCATGCCGCGACTGTCCGACTCCATGGAGGAGGGCACGATCCTCAAGTGGATAGTCGAGGAGGGCGGCGAGGTGACGCGCGGCGAGCCGCTGGTCGAGATCGAGACCGACAAGGCCAACATGACCTACGAGGCCGACACCAACGGCACGCTGATCGAGGTCCTGGCCGGCGAGGGCGACACGCTTCCGATCGGCGAGGTGATCGCGCGCATCGGCGACGCGGACGAGAAGCCGTCGGGGAAGTCCGCGGACGACGGCGAGTCCGAGGAGAAGGACACCGGCTCCGCCGACGACGGAGAGGACGGCGCCGGCGACGAGGACGACTCCAAGAGCGGGGACGGCTCCGGCGACGGCGAGCAGGCCGACCGGGATGAGGAGCCCGAGCCCGCGCGGGCGAAGGACGACGATCGGGCGTCCGCCAACGGCGACGGCGAGCGCGTGAAGGCGTCCCCCGTCGCCCGGCGCATGGCGCGCGACCTGGGCGTCGAGCTGGCGCAGCTCGAGGGCTCGGGGCCCGGCGGGCGGATCGTGAAGGCCGACGTGGAGGCCGCCGCCAGGGGCGGGACGAAGACGAAGACGAGCGAGCCGGACGGCGACGGCTCGGCGCCCGAGATCGCCCGCGAGAAGGCCGGCGAGGCGCGCGAGAAGGCCGAGATCGCCCGCGAGAAGGCCACCGCGGCCGCCGGCGCGCCTGCCGCCGAGGGGGGAGCCAAGGGCAAGGTCGACATCCAGGAGCTCACGCGCATCCAGAAGACGGTCACGCGCCGGATGGCCGAGTCGAAGGCCACCGCTCCCGACTACACGCTCCACATGGACGTGGACATGAGCCTGTGCGTCGAGCTGCGGCGCCGGCTCAAGGAGGTCGAGGACCCGGCTCCGTCATTCAACGACATGGTGGTCAAGGCCTGCGCCAACGCCCTACGCGAGCACCCGCGGGTGAACGGCGCCTACCGCGACGGCAAGTTTGAGCTGTACTCGCGCGTCAACGTAGGCGTGGCCGTGGCCGCGCAGGACACCCTCGTGGTCCCCACGATCCACGACGCCGACAAGAAGTCGCTCGGCGAGATCGCCCGCCAGGCGCGCGAGCTGATCGGCAAGGTGCGCGACGGCAAGATCACGCCGCCCGAGGTCTCGGGCGGGACGTTCACGGTGTCCAATCTCGGCATGTACGGGGTCGACTCGTTCTCGGCCGTGATCAACCCGCCGCAGGCCGCCCTGCTCACCGTCGGCGCGCTCAAGAAGCGCCCGGCGGTCGACGACGGCGGGCGAATCGTGGCCAGCGACCAGATGACGCTGTCGCTGGTCTGCGACCACCGCATCCTCTACGGCGCCGACGGCGCCGAGTTCCTGGCGCGAGTGCGCGAGCTGCTCGAGCAGCCGCTGGCGCTGGCTCTTTAGCGGGCCTTCGCCTACAGCGCGCCGCCGGCCACGGCGGGCGCGGTGGGGTCGGTGCCCCCGTCGCCGACGCTCTCGCGCGCCAGGTAGTCCTCGGCCAGCTGCGGCTGCTCGCGCGAGCGCTCCACCACGTCGTGCAGCGACGACATCGAGGCCACCTCCTCGACCTGCTCCTTGACGAACCAGAGCACGAACTGCTCGCTTGCGTAGTCGTCGTCCTCACGTGCGATCTTCATCAGGTTGAAGATCTCGTCGCCCACCCGGCGCTCCTGCTCCAGCGCCAGCGACACCGGCGCCAGGGCGTCGACGAACTCGAGCTGAGGTGCCTCCACACCCGGGATCTCCACCCGCGCGTCGACGTCCAGGAGGTAGCGCACCATCATCATCGCGTGGTTGCGCTCCTCCAGCGCCTGCGCGTAGAAGAACGCCGCCAGTCGGGGGAGCGTCTGCGCCTCGTAGTCGACGGCGATCGCGATGTACTGCTGGGCCGCGGCGAACTCGTTGGCGATCTGCTCGTTGAGCGCGGCTACGAAGCGGTCGGTGGGCATCGCGCCGGACGCTATCAGCGCGGCGCGTCCCATCGGAAGCCCGTCGGGCTCACCGCGGGCTCGAGCGGGCTGACCGGCAGGCCGGGCGGCGGCTGGTGCAGGTTGTAGTCGGACGGCGCGACGTCGTTGGGCGTGTCGGGGTGGAACAGCGACGCCAGGTACTGGATGTGGCCGCGTCCCGGGCCCAGCTCGAACTGGCCGCCGCCGTAGGCGCCGATGCCGCGCTGGTCGCAGTACTCGTAGGCGGCGAACAGCTCGGACAGGGGGCCGAGGCGCGACGGCTTGATGTTGACCATCCGCGGCGGGAACGGCAGCGACTCGATGTCGGCGATCGAGTGGATCGGCGCGTCCCACGTGATCCGGTCGCGGTGCGGCTCGAGGATCGGATCGGTCTCGTCGGTCAGCGCCGGATCCTCGATCCACGCGTCCGGGAACGCGGTCACCACCTGCTGGTAGAGAACGGGGTCCGGCGGCTGGTCCACCACCGTGCCCTTGTAGTGGCCCTTGAAGTCCACCGAGTCGACCGCCCCGGTGGCGACGAGCTGCTCGATCAGGGCGTCGTCCCAGCCGCTCACCGGGTCGAGCTTGAAGCGCAGCGTCGGGTAGCTCTCCAGCCGGCTGCGTACCGGCTCGATCGTGGGCGGGTCGCCCAGGCGCAGCGACACGACGAAGGTGACCGGTCGCGGCTCTCGTCCCAGGTGCTGCGCGAGCGACACTCCCGCCTGGCGGAGCGCCAGGTCCAGCGCCGCGCTCTCGAACGCCCACA
>JAXDIC010000014.1:0-8563 GCA_034664185.1 Thermoleophilaceae bacterium | reverse complement strand
AGCACGTAGGCCTCGCCGGGCTCGCCGCGGTCGTGGGCGAGGATCGTGCCCTCGGCCACGTCCTCGACGTGCACCAGGTTGAAGCCCGTCGACCCGAACGGGAGCAGCTTGAGCTTGCCGGTCCGCGCCTGGTCGATCACGTTGCCGATCTCCGAGTGGTCGCCGGGGCCGTACACGCCGCCGGGCTGCACGATCACGATCGGCGCGTCCCTGCGCCGGACGCGGTCGAGCGCCACCTGGTGCGACTCGTACTTGGTCTCGTCGTAGTAGGACAGGAAGCCGTTGTCGCCCACCGGACGCTCGTAGGTCTCGTCCACGATCTCGCCGTCGGTGTTGCCGAACACGTTGACGGTCGACACGTAGACGATCCGGGGCACCGCGGCCTCGATCGCGGCGTCCAGCACGCGCTCGGTGCCGCGCACGTTGGCCTCGTACATCTGCTCGCGCTCGGACTCCGGGATGCCGACCTTGTAGATCGCGGCTCCGTGGAAGACCGCGTCGCTGCCCTCGACGCCGCGGCGGATGGTCTCGACGTCGCCCAGGTCGCCCTCGAGCAGCGTGGCGCCGTGCTTCTCGAGGTCGCGGGCCTTCTCCGGCGAGCGCACCAGGGCCACCACGTCGTGGCCGCGCTCGCGCAGCTTGCGCACGAGATGGCCGCCGATGAACCCCGTACCCCCGGTGACGAACGCCCGCATACCGGGAACCTATCGCGCCTACACTGGATGGTGAATGCAGAGGGGACGCAACGGCCGCCGGGTCGAGAGTCGCTACGGCGAGGGCATCCGCAACCCGAGGGCCCGCCAGAGGGCGTTCTGCATCGCCGTCGGCCCCGAGGAGCCGGATCTGGCCGAGCTGCGTGAGCTGCTCCGGACGGCTGGCGTCGCCGTCGCCGGCGAGATGACCCAGCGGCGCGCCCGGCCGGATCCCGACCGCTACTTCGGCAAGGGCAAGCTCGCGGAGCTCAAGCGGGAGATCGCCGAGTCCGGCGCCAACCTCGTCGCGTGCGACGACGAGCTGCTGCCCCGGCAGGAGCGCAACCTCGAGCAGGAGGTCGGGGTGCCGGTCATCGACCGCACCGCGATCATCCTCGACATCTTCGCCGACCACGCGGGCTCGGCCGAGGGCAACCTCCAGGTCGAGCTGGCCCAGCTCGAGTACAACCTCGCGCGCATGCGCGGGCTGTGGACCCACCTCGAGCGGCTCGGGGGCGGGATCGGCACCAGGGGCCCGGGCGAGACTCAGATCGAGACCGACCGCCGCCTGGCCCGCGACCGGATCGCGGCGCTCAAGCGGCGACTGGGCGAGACGCAGTCCAACCGCTCGCTCATGCGCGCCGAGCGCGAGCGCGCGCAGCTGCCCAGCGTGGCCCTGGCGGGCTACACCAACGCCGGCAAGTCCACGCTGCTCAACGCGCTGACGGGCGCCGAGGCGGGCGTCCAGGACCGGCTGTTCCACACCCTCGACCCGCTCACGCGCTCGTTCGAGATCGGCGGGCGCACGTACCTCCTGACCGACACCGTCGGATTCATCCGCAAGCTGCCCCACCAGCTGGTCGACGCCTTCGCCGCCACCCTCGAGGAGACACTGCGCGCGGACCTGATCGTGCACGTGGTCGACGCCTCCGCGCCCGAGGAGGAGCGGATGGCGATGGTCGAGGCCGTGGACGAGGTGCTGGTGGAGATCGGCGCCGGCGACCGACCCCGGCTTCTGGCCGTCAACAAGGTCGACCTGCTGGACGACGACCGCCGGCGCGAGCTGTCGTTCCGTCACCCCGGCGCGGTGCAGGTCTCGGCGGCCACGGGGGAGGGTTTCGACGAGCTGCGCGAGGCCGTGGAGGCGCGCTTCCTCAGCACGCTGCGGCCGATGGACCTGCTGGTTCCCTACCGCGAGGGCGGCAGCCTCTCGGAGCTCCACGAGCTGGCCGGCGACATGCAGCGCGAGGACACCGAGGCGGGGGTGCGGGTCCGGGCGCGGGTCCCGGCCGGGGTCGCGGCGCGCTTCGAGCGCTTCGAGGTGAACGGCGCCCGCCCCGGCGGCGACGGGTCCGACCCCGCCGGCGGGTGACGCTCCGCTTCACGCGCCTGAGCGAGGCCGCGCGTCCGCCGGCGCAGGCGCACACGGGCGACGCGGGCTACGACCTCTTTGCGGCCGAGGCGGCCGCGCTCGACCCCGGACGCAGGGCCAACGTGGGCACCGGGGTGGCCGTGGCCATCCCGGACGGCTGCGCGGGGCTGGTGCTGCCGCGCTCCGGACTGGCGGCCAAGCACGGCATCACGCTGGTGAACGCGCCGGGACTGATCGACTCGGGCTACCGCGGCGAGCTGCGGGTGCTGCTCCTCAACACGGACCCCGACACGCCGTTCGACGTGGCGGTGGGGGACCGGATCGCCCAGCTGGTGCTGGTCCGCTTCGAGTCCCCCTCGCTGGAGGAGGTCGCGGAGCTGGGCGACACCCCGCGCGGGTCGGGAGGCTTCGGGTCGTCTGGGCGCTGACGCCCGCGGGGGCGTAGCGGCCGCAGGGTGTGCTTTCATGAGCCGCTTGGTGACCGCGTCGCGCCCGATCCGCCGTCTGCTCATCACCACGTTCCTGGCCGCCGGCCTGGCGCTCTGCGCGGCCCAGCCGGCGCTGGCCACCAACTGGGTGGTCACGAAGACCGCCGACACGGACGACGGCACCTGCGACTCCGACTGCTCGCTGCGCGAGGCCGTCGGCTCGCTCGCCGACAGCAGCACCGGCGACTCGATCACGATCCCGGCGGGGCACTACGTGCTCAGCCTCGGGGAGCTCAACGTAGACGCCGACGCCACGATCACGGGCGCGGGGGCCCGCAGCACCATCATCGACGCGAACGGCACCAGCCGCGTCCTTCACTTCCAGGGCGACACCAAGTCCACCCTGAGCGGTGTCACCGTCACCGGGGGGAAGGCGGACGCCACGTCGGCCGGCACAGCCAACGACGGCGGAGGGATCTTCGTCAGCACTCCTTCGCTGATCCTGAACGACGTGACCGTGACCAAGAACACGGCGGTCTTCTCGGGCGGCGGCATCGCCACTTCCGGCTCCTTCGAGACTCTCACGGGCGACGAGTTGACGATGTCCGGCAGTACCGTCAGCGACAACCACGTGACCGGCGGGATCGGGAACGGCCAGGGCGGTGGCATCGCGGTCTTCGGGCCTTTGACCATCACCAACTCCACGATCAGCGGCAATAGCGTGGACAACCCCGGCATCAGCGAGGGCGGAGGCATCGTCTCCGGCGCTCCGTTCGGCGGCGGGACCGACACCACAACGCTGCTCAACACGACGATCAGCGGCAACAGCGTGACCGGGACGGGGGCTTCATTCGGCGCCGGGCTGTCCGGGGACGATCCGGGCAATGCCCCGGTCCAGGCCCAGCTCGATGCCAAGAACACGATCATCGCCGGCAACACCGCCAACGGGACGACGCAGGACTGCGGCTTGGTCAACACGACCAGCACCGACCACAACCTGTCCAGCGACTCCACCTGCGGCTTCAGCGACGCGGGCAGCAAGCAGGACACCAACCCGCTGCTCGGGCCGCTTCAGGACAACGGCGGCCAGACCGACACGCGCGCTCTGCTCCCGGGCAGCCCGGCCATCAACACGGGCACCAACAGCGGCTGCCCCGGCACCGATCAGCGCGGAATCACGCGGCCGCAGGTGGTCACCTGCGACATAGGAGCGTTCGAGCTGGTCTTCCAGGCGGACCTTGCGGTGACCAAGTCGGCCCCCACCTCGGTCACGCTCGGCAACAACCTCGTCTACACGCTGACGGTGACCAACAACGGCCCCCAGCCCGCCGCGGGCGTCACGCTCACCGACGCCCTCCCGCTGGCGGCGGTGTCGATCGCGCCGGCCGGCCTCTGCTCGGGCACGCCGCTCTCCTGCAACATCGGCGATCTCGCGGTGGGAGCCAGCCGGACGATCACGGTCACCACCAAGCCAAGCAAGACCGGCAAGCTCACCAACACGGCAAGCGTCACCGGCACGTACGCAGACCCCAACCCAGCCAACAACAGCGCCACCGTCACCACCACCGTCAAGAAGCCGGCGCTGCCGCTGGCCATCGCCGGCGTGGGCGGCTCCTGCCGCAGCGGCGACTTCAACGTGCGCGCCAGCACCAGCAGCAAGACGGCGCTCAAGTCGCTGCGCGTGCTGGTGGACGGCCGCAGCATCGGCGGCACCAAGAAGCACTCGCTGACCGTGCGGGTCCGCGTGGGCGGCCTCAGGTCGGGCCGTCACAGCCTCACGGCGCAGGCCACCGACCGCTTCGGCACCAAGCGCACGCGCACCAGCAGCTTCTTCGTCTGCCCGCGCAGCTCGCCGCGCTTCACGGGCTAGACGCCAGCGGCCCGCCGCGCGCTCCGGTGCGCCGCCTCCTCCATCTCGTCGTCCAGCGGCTGGAGCTCGATGCCCAGCGCCAGCTCGATCAACCGATCCGCCAGCCAGACGTTCTTCGGCAGCAGCGGCCCGTGTAGGTAGGTGCCGATCACGTTGCCGCGGTGCACGCCCTCGAAGCCGTCCGCGCCGTTGTTGCCGTGGCCGCTCAGCACGCGGCCCAGGGGCCGCTCTCCGTCGCCCAGGTAGGTGCGCCCGCCGTGGTTCTCGAAGCCGGCGATCACCCGCGGTCCCGTGCCCATGTCGGCCTCGATGGCGCAGTTGCCGATCAGGCGCGGGCCGGGCTCGCGCACGGTGCGCAGGTCCACCAGTCCCACGCCTGGCAGCTCCTCGTCGCCCATCTGGTAGCTCGAGCCCAGCAGCTGGTAGCCGCCGCACACCGCCAGCACCACGGCTTCGCGCCCCGCGGCGGCGTGCAGCGCGTCGCGCTTGGTCTCGACCATGTCTCGCGCCACGGCCACCTGGTCGCGATCCTGGCCTCCGCCCATGTAGAAGAGCTCGTGCGCGCCCGGGTCCACCGACTCGCCCACGCTTGCCGACGCCAGCTGGAACCCCAGTCCGCGCCACTCGCAGCGCGCACGCAGCACGGCGATGTTGCCGCGGTCGGCGTAGATGTTCATCAGCTCCGGATAGAGCGAGCAGACCCGCAGCGTGCGCGCCATCAGACCGCCTCCAAGACGACCACGACGCTGCCCACGTAGTCGCCGCTGGGCGGCACGTGGCGGCGGGGAAGCGGCCGGAACGCCCAGCCGGCCGCCTGCTGCTCCAGCTCTTCTGCCTCCAGCGCGTCGAGCGTGACGGCGGACATCGACTCGTCCAGCTCGCCCTCCGGGGAGACGGCCTGGCGCAGGCGCTCGATGGTCGTGGCGCCCGGCTCCGAGCGGACCGCCACCGGCGTGCTGGAGTAGACCCAGCCGTCGTGCTCGCGGACGTCCGGCACCGGCGGGCCGGCGTCCTCGGCGGGGACGCCCTCGAACGGGTCGGCCAGCGCGGCCGCCAGCACCCCGCCGCGCGGCAGATGGTCGCGCGTCCGGTGGAGCAGCGCCGAGCGGCCGTCAGCGCCGCCCATCAGCTGCACGACCTGCATCGGCATGACGATCAGAGCCGGCTGGCGGTCCACGTCGAAGGACCGGGCGTCGGCAACGGCCGTGCGCACACGCAGGCCGCGCTCGCGCGCCCGGACGTCCAGCGCGCGGACCAGCGCCGGATCGGAGTCCAGCGCCGCCACGTCGTGCCCGCGCGCCGCCAGGTCCAGCGCCACCCGCCCCGTGCCGCAGCCCAGCTCCAGCACGGGGCCGTCCGCGGCCTCGGCCAGCTCGCGCCACAGCGGCAGGTCCGCGTCGTAGCCGCCGCACTCCACGTCGTGCCAGATGACCACGTCGGTCATCGCTCGCGCGTTCAGTCCGACCACCTCCCGGCGACACCGCGCGCGGCCAGCAGGTCGCGCAGCTCGAGCAGGGCCGTGTAGGTGGGCAGCGCGAACAGCGGCGCTCCGTCGCCACCGGCAACAGCCCTGTCCAGCGACCTACCCAGGTCGCGCTCCACCTCGATCGTCTGCGTTTCCACGCCCGCGTACTTCAGGCGCAGCGCCATCTCCTCGGCGCGCGTGCCCGAGCACGTGACGCGGCGCACGCGGCCGGCCAGCATCTCGAAGTCGGCGTCCCATATCCAGGACACGTCGCGACCGTCCGCGATCCCGTCGTTCAGCGCCAGCCAGACGTCCAGCGAGCCGTCCTCCAGCGTCAGCGTGCGCAGCACCTCGTTGGTGCCGGCGGGGTTCTTGACCAGCAGGATCGACACGTCGCGGCCGTCGATCGGGATCGTCTCCACGCGTCCGAAGACCGCCGAGATGCCCTCGAGCCCCTCGCGCACCTGTTCAAGCGGCGCGCCCAGCTCCAGGGCCGCCGCCGCGGCCGCCAGCGCGTTGTAGACGTTGTAGAGGCCGGGCAGCGGCAGGCGCACGTCCACGCGGCCGGCGGGGGTTCGCAGCGCGATGTCGGACCCCGACATCCCGCGCAGCACAACGCGCTCGGCGGTGATCTGCGGCAGCGGCCGCTCGCGCCCGCAGTTGGGGCAGTGGTAGCGACCCAGGTGACCCATGTAGATCGCCTCGTACTCGTACGGGTGCCCGCAGCGGCGGCAGTGCTTGGAGTCGGCGGCGTGCTGGAGCTCCGGCAGGGCCAGCGAGTCGTCCTCCACGCCGAAGTACGTGACCCGCGCGCGGTCGCGGCCAAGGTCGGCCACCAGCGGATCGTCCGCGCACAGGACCAGGGACGAGCGGCCGTCGCGCTCCGCGGCCAGCTCGGCCCAGCGGTCGGCGATCGTCTCCAGCTCGCCGTAGCGGTCGAGCTGGTCGCGGAACAGGTTGCCCAGGACGAGCATGCGGGGATCGAGCTCGCGAGCGACGGGCACCAGCCACGCCTCGTCCACCTCGAACAGGCCGAGCTCGTGGGGGCGGCGGCCGGCGTCCAGCAGGGCTGTGGCCACGCCCCAGTTCATGTTCGAGCCCGCGCGGTTGCGCACGACCGGGATGTCGGCGCGCTCCATCACCGTGCCGAGCATCGATGCCGTGGTCGTCTTCCCGTTGGTGGCCGAGATCAGCGCGGCCCCGCCGGTCAGGCGCTGCCCGAGGTGCGCGATGGCGTGCGGGTCCAGCCGCAGCAGCAGGCGCCCGGGAGCGGTTGTGCCCCCGCGGCCCGCCGTGCGGATGACCGCCCGCACCAGCCGGGCGAGTGCGACCGCCGCGCGCCGCATCAGGAGCGGGGGACGATCACGCGCAGCACTCGCGTGGCCACTCGGATCCGAGCGGGCAGCTCGCCGATCGGGTCGCCGTCGGCGTACACCGTGAACGGACGGTCGGCGCTGACCTCGACCTCGTGTCCGCTGACGAAGCTGACGTTCGGGTCGTCCACGTGCGTGCCCTTGAACAGCTTCGGCAGGTTCCTCAGGAAGCTCAGCTTCGAGGTGGCCGACGAGAGCATCACGTCCAGGCGCCCGTCGTCCAGCTCGGCGTGGGGGACCACGTACATGCCTCCACCGTAGGCCTTGGAGTTGGCGACGATCACCGAGTAGCCCGTCACCGTGTGCCGCTGGCCGTCCACCGTGACCTCGAACGTCGCGTGCTTCCAGGCGGCGAGGGCCCGCAGCGCGGCGTAGAGGTAGACCAGGTTGCCGCGCACCAGCTTGGCCTCGTTGGCGATGCGGTTGGCCTCGGAGTCGAACCCGCAGCTGGCGATGCCCACGTAGGGCCTGCCGTCCACCTCTGCGACGTCGATCAGGCGCTCCTCGCCTTCCACGGCCAGGCGAGCGGCGGCCTCGGGCTCGACCGGCACGCCCAGCACGCGCGCCAGGTCGTTGCCGCGCCCGCCCGGCAGGATGGCCAGCGCGGACTCTGTGCCGCACAGGACCCCGGCCACGGTGCCCAGCAGCCCGTCGCCGCCCAGCGCAGCCACGGTCTCGCCCCGCTCCGCCGCCGTGGCGGCCTCCTCGCGGGCGTGCTCCGCGTTGCGCGCCTCCACCACCCGGAAGTCGACGCCGAGCCGCTCCAGCTCGGAGCGGATGCGCGGCAGCGCCTCGATGGCCCTGCCGCCGCCGGCCGTGGGGTTGACGATGACCGCCAGCCGGCGTTCCTCGGCCATGGCGCCGCAGTCTACGTCGGCCAGGGGGCGAATTCCCGCTGCGCCCGCCTTCTGCGGGCACGAGACGGCGACCGGAGGACGGAGACATGCAGCGACCGAAGCGAATCTGGTGGGCCCGCCCGCGCAAGCTGTGCGCCCTGGAGCGGCCGGGTGGGGGAGGGCGGAGCCACCGCCCCGAGCGGCGGTCGGAGGAGATCGCGTACCTGACCGACCGCGGCGTGCGCCTGGTGATCAGCACGATGACCACCCGCCACAACCTGGGCGACTACGAGGCCGCCGGCCTCGAGTGGCACCACGTGCCGGTGGCGTCCTGCGCCGAGGGCGCGGACGCGCTCGAGGAGCTCCTGCCGCTCCTGCGGCGCGAGCTGCGCCGGCGCGGGGCGGTGGCGGTGCACGGCAACCGGCAGACCGACTTCGTGGCGGCCCTCTGCGCGGCGCACGTCCACGAGAGCCGCGGGATCGACCCACAGGACGGGCTCGCCGCCGCGGAGGCCGCGGGCCTGACG
>JAXDIC010000005.1:0-7603 GCA_034664185.1 Thermoleophilaceae bacterium | reverse complement strand
CGCCTACAGCGGGATGTTGCCGTGCTTGCGCTTGGGGCCGGGCACGCGCTTGGTCTGGAGCGTCTCCAGGGCGCGGATCAGCTTGGGGCGCGTCTCGTGGGGCACGATCACGTCGTCGATGTAGCCGCGCTCGGCCGCGGAGTAGGGATTGGCGAAGCGCGCCTTGTAGTCGGAGATCAGCTTGTCCCTGCGGTCCTCGGGCGTCGGCGACTTGGCGATGTCGCGCCGGAAGATGATGTTGACCGCGCCCTCCGGGCCCATCACCGCGACCTCCGCCTGGGGCCAGGCGAAGTTGAAGTCGGCCAGCATGTGCTTGGAGTTCATGACGTCGTAGGCGCCGCCGTACGCCTTGCGCGTGACCACGGTCAGCTTGGGCACGGTGGCCTCGCTGAACGCGTACAGCAGCTTGGCGCCGTGGCGGATGATCCCGCCCCACTCCTGGCTCGTGCCCGGCAGGAAGCCCGGCACGTCGCAGAATGTGAGGATCGGGATGTTGTAGGCGTCGCAGAAGCGCACGAAGCGCGCGCCCTTTGTGGACGAGTCGATGTCCAGCACGCCGGCCAGCTGAGCGGGCTGGTTGCCCACCACGCCGATCGCGTGGCCGTTCAACCGCGAGAAGCCCACGATCAGGTTCTTCGCGTAGTGCTCGTGCACCTCGAAGAACTCGCCGTCGTCCACGATGTGGCCCACCACGTCGCGCATGTCGTACGGCTTGTTGGGGTTGTCCGGCACGACCTGGTCCAGCTCCATGTCCATGCGCTCCGGATCGTCGGTCGGCTCGACGCGCGGCGGGGTCTCCAGGTTGTTCTGGGGGATGAACGACATCAGGTACCGGACGTCCTCCAGGCACGACTCCTCGTCCTCCGCCGCGAAGTGCGCGACGCCCGACTTGGTGTTGTGCGTCATCGCGCCGCCCAGCTCCTCGAAGGTCGTCTCCTCGCCGGTCACGGTCTTGATCACGTCGGGCCCCGTGATGAACATGTGCGAGGTCTCCTTGACCATGAAGATGAAGTCGGTGATGGCCGGGGAGTAGACGGCGCCGCCCGCGCACGGGCCCATGATCAGGCTGATCTGCGGGATCACGCCGGAGCACTGGACGTTGCGGACGAAGACGTCGCCGTAGGCGCCAAGCGAGACCACGCCCTCCTGGATGCGCGCGCCGCCGGAGTCGTTGATCCCGATCACGGGGCAGCCGATCCTGGCCGCCAGGTCCATGATCTTGCACATCTTCTCGGCCATCACCTCGCCGAGCGAGCCGCCGAATACCGTGAAGTCCTGGCTGAAGACGCACACGGGGCGGCCGTCGATCAGGCCGTGCCCGGTGACCACTGCGTCGCCCCACGGCCGGTTCTTCTGCATCTCGAAGTCGTAGGTCCGGTGGCGCATGAACATGTCCATCTCCTGGAACGAACCCGGATCGAGCAGCTTCTCGATCCGCTCGCGCGCCGTCAGCTTGCCCTTGGCGTGCTGCTTCTCCACCGCCTGCTCGGAGGCGGAGTGGATCGCGGCCTCGCGCAGCTCGTGGAGCTGGGCCAGCTTCTCCTCGAAGGTCTCGGGGAATCTCTGCCGCATGGGCCGCCGAGTCTACGGGCCCGTGAGGCTCTGGGCCGCCGGCACCGCTACTCGCGGGCGAACGGCTTGCGGTGGGCCTGGCCGAGGTCGTCCAGCAGCCCTTCGAGGCTCCGCTCGATCGCGGGCGCGCGCGACGGCGGCGGCTGCATGCCGCGCATTCGCTCCCACAGCCCGATCCTGGCCACCTCTTCCTCGACCTCGGCGGTCAGCGTGACCTTGGTGCCCCAGCTGGAGGGCTCGAGGCGCGCGGTGCCCTTGGCCCCGTCGGCGGTCCACTCGAGCGTTCGCTCGGGCTCCTTCGGCTCCACCACCGCCCCGCCGAGGGCATCCCCCAGGCGATCTCCCTGGAGCTCCTCCCACAGCTCGGGCGGCGACTTGACCAGTGTCCGGGACACTTCGACAGACGCCATTGGCGCACCTTTCGCGCGCCGGGGGCCGAGTCCTCCCCGGCCGGCGGTCAGGGGCCGGACGAGGCCACGCCGGACTCGCTGCCGGCCCTGAAGCTGACCTGAATGGTGGCGTTCTTGCTCTTGGCGAGCTTCGCGCGGGCCTTCTTGCTGAGCTGGAGAACGGCCTTGCGAACGCCGCCCTTCTTCAGCTTCACGGTCTTGTGACCGCCGGTGGACGACGTCTTGCCCTTGCGCACGACCGCCTTCAGCTTGACGTTGGCCGCACGGTCGCTGGTGATGGTCACCTGCAGCTTGCCGCTCTTGGCCAGGGCCTTGCGGCTCGTCTTCTTGACGGTGACCCGCACGTGGTGGCTGGCGCCGCCGCCCCCTCCGCCACCGGTGCCCCCGCCGCCAGGTGAGAAGGCCGGCGTGCTGCCGTTGCACTGGGCGGTGGCGGCGTCGGCGTCCACGATCCCGTAGCCGAAGGCCGGGTCGTAGCTGCCGCGGTTGGACGACTTCGTGCGCAGGCACTCCAGGATCTGGCCGGCCGAGAGGCCCTTGGCCGAGAGCAGAGCCGCGACGCCGGAGACGAACGGCGTGGCCTGAGAGGTGCCGGCGAGGGTGTCGTAGCCCGCGACGTAGCCCGTCCCCTTGCAGTCGTCGGCGCCCCCCGGCCAGATCGTGGACCAGATGTCGCCGTCGTACTCGCAGAAGAACGGGTTGCCCTCGCCGCCTGGCGCCCGCACGCCCACCACCCCGCTGGTGTCGGACGGGAAGTTGGAGTACGCGGCGGGCATGCCGTTCCGGTCGGTCGCCCCGACGCAGACGGTGTTCTTCGCGGCCGCGGGGAAGTCGCAGGCGGGGAACGAGTCGTTCCCGGCGGCGGCCACCACCACCGCGCCCTTGGAGTACGCGTACGCCACCGCGTCCTGCGTGGCCTGCGTGTCACCGGCTGTCCGGTCGAGCACGGTGTTGCCGCCCAGGCTCAGGTTGATCACCTTGGCGCCGTGGTCGGCGGCCCAGCGGATGCCCTGGAGGACCACGGCGTTCTCGCCGTTCCCGTTGGCGTCCAGGACCCTGACCGGCAGGATCTTGGCGTCCGGCGCCACGCCGGCGGTGCCGATGCCGTTGTTGGTGTCAGCCGCTGCGATCCCCGCGACGTGCGTGCCGTGTCCGTTCTCGTCCTGCGGACCGTCGCAGCCGGGGCCCGCGATGCCGGGATCGCCGACGCCCGTCGACGGCACCGTCTTGACCAGGTCCGTCCCGGCCAGGAGCTTGCCCTTGAGGTCCGGGTGCCCTAGGTCGACGCCGCTGTCGACGATGGCGATCGTCACCCCGGCGCCCTTGGCTCCGCGGGCCCATGCGGCCGGGGCCTTGATCTGGGTCAGGCCGAACTGCCGCGGGAACAGCGGGTCGTTGACCGGCTGCCCGACGGTGGGAGGGCCGCCGGTTGCGTCGTACGACTGAGCCGGGCACGCCGCGGCGCTGGCCGCCGACGGCGCGGCAAGTCCCATGATCGTCATCGCCGCCGCCAGGGCGGGGGTCCGCAGACGCACTGCCGTCCTCCGTGGGTCGTTGGGGCCGGAGACCTTGTACCCGATCGGTACCCGGACCGCGCCGGTCACATGCTCGAACACGGCATTTGGCCCGAAGTCCCGGCGGAAATGCGGCCGGGGCGCCTAAAAAGACGCCCCGGCGGTTGACCCAAGAACCTCTTGCTGCGGAGGCGGATGCTGGCTCTGAGCATCCAAGTTCTATGTCCACATTGTCGGTGCCTGGCCGTCCTGCCGATATGGGGTCCAGACCCCATCTTTCACGATGAGACCGCACCGCGACTCAAAATCCCTAGCTGGCCAGGTGGTGGCCGCCAACGTCCTGATGGTGGTCGCAA
The DNA here is from genome assembly GCA_034664185.1 of Thermoleophilaceae bacterium. GTDB lineage: Bacteria > Actinomycetota > Thermoleophilia > Solirubrobacterales > Thermoleophilaceae > AC-37. The sequence continues at coordinate 3,751 of JAXDIC010000005.1, read as the reverse complement.
CCCTCTTCGCGGCCAGTGCGGCGGCCCATCTCAACCTCACGATCGCCGATCAACGCGTGCAATTCGGCCTCCTGGGCCTGTCGATCGTGCTGGTCCTGCTGGTCAACATGCTCATGCTGCGACGGCGCTTCTCGCCGCTCGACCGGCTCATCGAGCGCGTCGAGGCCATCGACCCCGCCGAGCCGACGGACTTCGAGGCGCCTGAGGAGCACGACGCGGCCGAGGAGATCGACCGCCTGGCGGCGTCCTTCCGGCGCATGCTCCGACGCATCGACGACGAGCGCAAGCGCAGCGGCCGGATGGTCCTGCGCGCGCAGGAGGAGGAGCGCCGGCGCCTGGCGCGCGACCTGCACGACGAGGTCAACCAGTCGCTCACGGCGATCCTCCTGCGGCTGGAGGCGCTCAGTCACGCCGCGCCGCCGGAGCTGGACGACGAGGTCGGAGAGCTCAAGCGCCTGGTCAACCAGGCCATGGACGAGCTCCTGAACCTCGCGCGCCAGCTGCGCCCCTCGGCCCTCGACGACCACGGCCTGACCTCGGCCATCGTCAGCCAGGTCAGGCGCTTCTCCTCTCAGACCGGCATCAAGGCGGAGATACGGACCAGCGGCGAGCGGATCCGGCTGGAGTCCGACCAGGAGATCGCCGTGTACCGCTTCGCCCAGGAGGCCCTGTCGAACATCGCCCAGCACGCGGAGGCCCGTCACGTCGAGGTGGGACTCTCCGCCAGCGCCGAAGGCGTGGAGCTGAGCGTTAGCGACGACGGGCGCGGCTTCGACCCGCACGAGGAGCCTGACGGCATCGGGCTGAGCGGAATGGCCGAGCGCGCGCGGCTCGTGGGCGCCCGCTTCGAGGTGTCGTCCCGTCCTGGCGGCGGAACCGCCGTGACCCTCCAGGTGCCCTGATGCTGCGGATCCTGGTGGCCGACGACCACGGCATCGTGCGCTCCGGACTGCGCATGCTCATCGAGCGCCAGGACGGCATGTCCGTTGTGGCCGAGGTCGACGACGGCGTGGCGGCCGTCGAGGCGACGCTTCGCCACGATCCGGACGTGGCGATCCTCGACGTGGCGATGCCGCGCATGACCGGCATCCAGGCCGCGCGCGAGATCAAGTCGCAGCGGCCGGCCACCGCGGTTCTGATGCTCTCGATGCACGACGACGAGCGCTACCTGTTCGACGCCCTCAGCGCCGGGGCATCCGGATACGTGCTCAAGCGCGCCGCCGACGCCGAGCTGATCGAGGCCGTCCGGGCGGTGGCGGCTGGCAAGCCCTACCTGCCCGCCATCACGCAGAGCGCGCTGGTGAAGGAGTGGCTCGAGCACGGCGAGGACGCCCCGCGCGACCAGTTGACGCCGCGTGAGCTGGAGGTGGTGAAGCTGATCGCCGAGGCGTACACCAACAGGCAGATCGGCGAGATCCTGAAGGTCTCCGAGAAGACCGTCGAGTCGCACCGGGCCAACGTGCTGGCCAAGCTCGGGATGCGCGACCGCGTGGAGCTTGTGCGCTACGCCATCAGGCGCGGCCTCATCGAGGCGTGACGCTGCAAACCGGCGCATTCCGGCGTCCTCGGCCCTCGACATGGCTCCGCCATGCCTTCGGGCCTGCGTCCTTGGACTGCTTGGTTTTCGCGTCCCGCTAACGCGCGAGAAGTACGCCAAGATTTTCGGCTGCGCGCACGGCCCGGACCATCGCCAGCGCTTGGTCGCCACGTACCGCGGCGAGCAGCGCTCCCCCCGCCGTCTTGAATGCGCTCGTCGCGGCAACCCCACGCCGGCGCCCGCCGCGCCTCCCCAGCCCGCGGCCGAACGCGAAGCGGCGCTTCAGGAACGACCGGCGGGTCAGGCGCTCGGGGCCGATCACGTGCCAGACGGCGGCGTCCGGCACGTAGCGCACGCGGTGGCCCAGCCGTGCGAGAGCGCGCTCGGCCTCGTCCTCCTCGCCGAAGAGGACGCGGCCGGTGGCGTGACCCAGGTCGGGGTCGAAGCCGCCCGCCTGGCGAAGCGGGCCGGCCCGGAACGAGATGTTGGCCCCGTACACGGTCTCGACCTCCGGGTCGAGGTCGCGCACCCGGGAGCCGCGGTCGAGCAGCGTGAGCACGTGCGCGATGCCGTCGGAGAACCAGGCGGGGGGCGGGACCGCGAAGCGCGGCCGGATCGGACCGCCGATGCAGGCCACATCGGCGGGCGCCTCCTCCCAGCGCCGTCCCAGCGCGTCGCGCCAGCCGTCTTCCGCCACGGCGTCGTCGTCCACGAACGCAAGCACCGCGGCATCGCCCTCCACCCACGACAGGGCGCGGTTGCGGGCGCGCGACAGCCCGGGCCGAGGCTCGGCGAGAAGCACGCCGTCGAACGCCGCGCGGTGGGCCTCCACGTCGCCTGGCGCGAGGCCGCTCGTGACAAGCGCCAGGTCGCCTTCAGGCACCTGCCGGCGGAGCGCTTCGAGGCAATCGGCCACATCCTGGGGCCGGCGGTTGGTGCACACGGCGACCCGCAGGTTGACGGTCACGCGGAGAGGGTAGGTGCGACCCGGACGTGATCTAGACTTCGGCCGGTCCCAACCCGGCGCGCTGAGGGTTCGCAATGCAGGAAATGGTCATATACGGGGTGAGCTTCGACATGGTCGGCAAGCAGCCGATCGTGTTGCTCAAGACGCGTGAGGGCAACAAGTTCCTCCCGATCTGGATCGGCCACCCCGAGGCCGCCGCCATCCTCATGAAGCTCCAGGGCGCCAACACGCCGCGGCCGATGACCCACGACCTGATGGACGAGATCCTCACCGAGCTCGAGGTCTCGTGCGCCCGCGTGTCGGTCACGGAGCTCAAGGAGAACACCTTCTACGCCTCGATCACGCTCAAGATGGACGGTCGCGAGGTGGAGATCGACTCCCGTCCCTCGGACGCGCTGGCGCTGGCCGTCCGCACCAAGGCCCCCATCTTCGCCGCCGAGGACGTGATCGCCGAGTCGGCCATCGAGTTCGAGCACGAGGTCGAGGACCAAGATGAAGTGGTCGAGAAGTTCAAGGACTTCCTTGACAACGTCTCGCCGGAGGACTTCGCCTCCGGCGCTTAGGGACGGGCTAGAGCTGGGCCGCTGCGGTCAGCTTCGCTAACGCTCCTTCGAGCCCCGTCGCCGCGTCCGCCACGTCCGGCAGCGCGTCGCGATCGGCCAGCAGGCCGAAGTAGACGCCGCCGTCGTAGCTCAGGATCCCGATCGACAGGGCCTGGTTGCGGGGGTTGAGCGGCACGGCGGGGAACACCTCGCGCAGCGGCGCGCCGGCCAGGTAGAAGGTCTGCTGCGGCCCTGGCACGTTGGACACGACGAGGTTGAACATGCGCGGCCCGCTCATGGCGCGGACCGCCAGCGAGGAGACGAGCGGCGGGGCCAGCCCGGTGGCGCCCACGATCAGGGCGCCGGCGCGGACCTGGGCCGAGCGCTTGACCTCGACCATGGCGCTCGAGATCGCCCGCAGGCGCTCCAGCGGCTCGCCGCGCAGCGGCAGGTCGACGAAGACGGTGGAGATGCGGTTGCCCAGCTCGCCCCGTTCCGACTCCTGGCGGATGGAGACCGGCACGAGCGCCACGGCGGTCTCCGGCCCGTCGTCGCCCATGAAATCCGAGAGCATCAGCGCGACGGCGGCCAGCAGCACGTCGTTGACGGTGGCGCCGCTGGCCCGGCGCACGGCCTTGACCTCCTCGAGCCGCGCGCGCCCGATCGCGAACAGGCGGTCGCGGCCGATCTCGGCGTTCAGGCGGC
>JAXDIC010000376.1:0-5272 GCA_034664185.1 Thermoleophilaceae bacterium | reverse complement strand
ACCGGCTCCGCCACCAGCCGGTCGAGGCCCCAGAGAAAGGCGGCTAGGGTCTTGCCCGAGCCCGTGGGTGCGGACAGCAGGGTGTGGTTTCCGGCCGCGATCGCGGGCCAGGCCTGCCGTTGCGCCTCCGTCGGCTCCGCGAACGCCCGCGTGAACCAATCCCGTACCTGCGGGGTGAACGTTGCGAGCGGGTCGGGCGACATACGACCCTTCAGCGTAACCAGCCGGAGCTCTCGGCCGCCGCCCGGCCTCAGGAGAAGAACTGGATCAGGCGATCGACGAGGAGCTCAGGCGCCTCCTCGGCGATGAAGTGGCCGCAGCCGGGCAGCGTCTGCAGGTCCATCTCGGGGGCGTACGGGCGGTAGCCCCGCGACAACCCCTGGGTCAGCGGGTCGCGCGCGCCGTTCAGGTGCAGCGTGGGGACGCGGTTGCGCATGGCGCGATGGTGGCGCCAGAAATGAGGGATCTCGCGGAACACGACGTTGCGGTAGTACTGCCGCGTGGCCGCCGCGGCGGATGGCAGGCGGAGCGCCGAGAGGTAGACCTGCTCCTCCTCGGGCGTGAAGCGACCGACGTGCCGCCAGGCGCGCAGGGCGCTCTCGGGAACGCCGAGCCGTGTGGTGGCGGCCGGGCTGAGCCCGGCCAACGCGTAGATGTGCCAGGGGCGCAGGTACAGGCGCGGGCGGCTGAACGCCGCCCATGGGTGCACGCCCCCCAGCGCGACGTACCGCTGGAAGCGATCGGGCCAGTTGAGGCAGGCCCGGTAGCCGATCGCCGCGCCCCAGTCGTGCCCGACCAGGCGCGCGCTCTCGATGCCGAGCACGTCGAGCATGCCAAGCACGTCAGCCGCGAGCCGGTGGAGCGTGTACCCCCCAGGGGCGGTCGACCCCTCGGACCAGCCCAGGCCGCGGATGTCGGGACAGATGACCCTGAACCGCTCTGACAGCGGGCCGATCGCGTGACGCCAGGACCACCAGTGCTGCGGCCACCCGTGCACCAGGACGACGGGCGGCCCCTCCCCCGCCTCGGCATAGTGCAGGCGAAGCCCGTCGATGGAGGTCCAGCGATGCTCGACACCTTCGACATGCGGGAGCGGAAGACCGGGGGGAGGACCTGTTTGCGGGTCGGTGTCGAGGAGCATCCTGGCTAATATAGCGAGCGCTCGCTATTTATGTGTGGGCGGGTAGGTCGGCCGCCGGTTATCGTGCGGGCCGTGCCGACCCAGCCCGCGGTGAGCAACAGGCGCGTCCGAACGCGCGAGCGGCTGGTGAAGGCCGCGACCGACGTCGTAGCGCGACGTGGCTTCCACGCCGCGTCGGTGGACGAGATCGCCAAGCGCGCCGGATACTCCATCGGCGCGCTTTACGCCAACTTCGCCGGCAAGGACGAGCTGTTCCTCGCCGTCTTCGATGAGCACGTGGCGTGGTTCGAGCAGCAGCTGGGCGTGGCGTCGCAAGCAGACGACCTCGCGCTGGCGGCGGCGGACTGGATGGGGCTGCTCACGCGCAATCCGCAGCAGTTCCTCGTCTTCGTCGAGTTCTGGGCCTACGCGGTGCGCAAGCCCAAGGTCCGGCTCAAGTTCGCAAGGCGTATGAAGCGGATGCGCGATGCGATCGCAGAGGCGGTGGATCGCAACGCGCTCGAATCCGGTCGGGCGCCCGCGCTGCCCGCCGACATCGTGGCCCTTCTGCTGCTGGCGGCCGGACGCGGCCTGAGCTTGGAGAGGCTCGCCGACCCGGACGCATTCTCGGACGAGGTGGTCGCGCAGCTGGTCCGCGGCCTGGTGGGGCCAGCGCATGTCTGACCTCGAACCGGGGACCGAGTTCGCCGGACATCGCATCGAGGAAGTGGCCGGCCGCGGAGGCATGGGCGTCGTTTATCGCGCTGTGCACCTCGCGCTCAACCGGCCCGTGGCGCTCAAGCTGATCGCGCCGGAGCTGGCCGACTCGCCGGACTTCCGCGCCCGGTTCCAGCGCGAGTGCGAGATCGCGGCGTCGCTCGACCACCCCAACGTCATCCCGATCTACGGCGCGGGCGACCAGGGCGGGCGGCTGTGGGTGACCATGCGCTACGTCGACGGGACGGACCTGCTCCTGCTGTCCGCAGGCTCGCCGCTCGATCCGCGCCGCGCGGCGCGGATCGTGGCCGAGGCCGCCGGGGCGCTGGATGCCGCACACGCGCGCGGGCTCGTCCACCGCGACGTGAAGCCCGGCAACGTGCTGATCGAGGAGGGACCCAAGGGCGACGGGGTGTTCCTGACCGACTTCGGGCTGACGAAGGAGGTCTCGTCCGACCCGGGGCTGACGAAGGAGGGCAACTGGCAGGGCACGGCCGACTTCGCGGCGCCCGAGCAGATCCGGGGCGACCCGGTGGATGCGCGCGCCGACATCTACGCGCTCGGGGGCGTGCTGTTCCACGCGCTGACGGGGCGCTCTCCCTACGCGCACGACGACGACCTGGCCAAGATGCACGCCCACCTGGACGACCCGCCGCCGTCGCTGGCCGACGCCGCTCCGGGCGTGCCGATCGAGCTGGACGCGGTCATCCAGCGCGCGATGGCGAAGGACGCCGCGGATCGCTACCCGTCCGCGGGCGATCTCGGCCGGGCGGCGATGGCGGCCGCCACGGGACGCTCCCCGGCGGCGCCGGAGGGCAGCGTGGCGGCCGGCGCCGCGGCGCCGGCGGAGCTGTCGGGCGACGGCGCCGCGGCACCGGACGCCGCCCCAGAGCCGACGCGGATCATGCCGACCGACCCCAACCAACCCACCCCGGTGTCCAACCCCGTGATCCGGAGCACGCCATCCAGGACCGCGCTGCGCCCGCGTCTGCTCGCGCTGGGAGCTCTGGTGGTGGCCATCGTGGCCACGCTCGTGGCAACGGGGGCGTTCTCGGGCGGGGGCCGGCGGTCGACCGCGGGGCCGGTGCGGCCAGCACGACCTGCACGGCCGGCCGTGGTTCATCCCGCCAAGCCGAAGCCGAAGCCGACGCCGCGACCAGCGAGCTCGCAGCCCAGCGGGCACGAGGTCACACGCCTGCTGAAGACATACGCGGCCGGCGTCCACTCGAAGAGCGCGCTGGGGCTGGGCGCGCTGCTGGCCCCCAACTTCGTGCGCAGGAACTTCGGCGAGTCGCCCCTGAACCGAAGCCAGGCGATCGCCGCCTACCGCCGCGAGTTCGCGCTGGGCGGGAGCCTGTCGTACGTCCTGAAGGGCGTGAAGGTGAAACGCGGCCCGGGCACGGCAACCGTCACGGGGCGCTACACGGTCAAGAGCAGTACCGGAACCTCGACGGGCACGGTGGTGTTCCACCTCGTCGAGCGCCACAGCCACCTGGTGATCAAGGCGCTGGAGACCAAGCCCGGCTAGGCCGCGCGGCGGGCCAGCTCCGCCGCGCGCAGGAATACGGCGTCCAGCATCGGCTCCGTGAGCCTGCCGGTGAACGTGTTCTGCTGGCTGGGGTGGAACGAGCCCAGCATGACCGGGCCGTCCGGCGCGGCGTGCTCGGCGAGGTGGCCGAAGCGAGGCTTGGGCCGAACCGTGAGCAGGCGTGCCGCGGCGCCCCAGGCGAACGCGCCCAGGCACAGCACCACGCGCACGTCCTCCAGCAGGCGCAGCTCCTCCGCCGCGTAGGGCAGGCAGTTGTCGCGCTCGCCCGGGAGTGGCTTGTTGGCCGGCGGGGCGCAGCGCACCGCGGCGCCGACGAACGCCCCCTCGAGCCGCAGGCCGTCGCCTGGCCGCTGGGAAGTCGGCTGGTTCGCGAAGCCCGTGCGCCACATCGACCCGAACAGCCAGTCGCCCGAACGGTCGCCGGTGAACACGCGGCCGGTCCTGTTGCCGCCGTGCGCAGCCGGCGCCAGGCCCAGCACGTACACGCGCGCCGAGGGATCGCCAAAGCCGGGCACCGGGCGGCCCCAGTACTCCTCGTCCGCGTAAGCGGCCCGACGCTCGCGGGCCACCCGCTCGCGCCACTCGACCAACCTCGGGCAGCGGCGGCACTCGGTGATCCGCCGCTCCAGGGCGGCCAGCTCTGTCCGGGGGTCCAGCCCGGTGAGCTGGGCGATCAGGCCTTGAGCTTCCGGCCGCTCGTGAACAGCCATTGCGACCAGAGGTACGCCGGGATGGCCAGCGCGGCGGTCACCCCGAGGGCCAGCCAGACGCTGACCTCCGCGTGCCCGAGGAACCCGTAGCGGACGGCGCTGACGAGATAGAAGATCGGGTTGAAATGCGACAGCTCGTGCCAGGGCGACGGCAGGCGGTCGATCGAGTAGAAGACCCCACCCACGAACGTCAAGGGCAGGATCACGATGTTGTTGACGAACGTGTGGTGATCGAACGTCTCCGCGAAGATCCCGACGACCGTGCCGAGCGCGGAGAACAGGATCAGGCCGAGCGCAACAGCCGGAATGAGCACCAGCGGCTGGCGGATCGGCACGCCGGTGAGCGGAACCGCGACCGCGCCAAGGCCGATTCCGATGGCCAGCGCCCGAGCGATCCCGCCGGAGTTGTAGCCCAGGTTCATCTGCCACGGGCGCATCGGGGCCGATAGGACGTCGTTGATGTAGCGGTCCGAGCGGGCCTGGAAGACCGACGACGAGTTGTTGCTGTAGGCCGCCTGGATCATGGCCATCGCGATCAGCCCCGGCACGATGAACTGGCGGTACGGGAACCCGTCGATATGGCGGATGCGGCCGGACAGCGAGAACCCGAACACCACGATGAACAGGCCCGAGGAGACGATCGGGGCGAGCACGGTCTGCGTCCACAGCTTCGAGACGCGCAGGGTCTCGCGCCTGACGAGCCAGCCCAGGCCGGCGTTGCCGTTCACGCGGGAGTCCCGGCCTCGGGCGCCGAGCCCATGGCCTTGACGTAGACGTCCGACAGCGAGCCGGCGCCGTAGGTCTCGCGCAGCCCCTCGGAGGTGTCGCGCGCGATCAGGCGCCCGCGGCGGATCAGCGCGATCTCCTCGCACAGCGCCTCGGCCTCCTCGAGGTAGTGCGTGGTGAGCAGGATGGTGGTGCCCTGGTCGTGCAGGCGTCGGATGTAGCGCCAGAGCTCCTGGCGCAGCTCGAAGTCCACGCCCGCCGTGGGCTCGTCCAGGATCACCAGCCGGGGGCGGTGCATGAGCGCCCGGGCGAGCAGCAGGCGCCGGCGCATCCCGCCCGAGAGCTTGGGCGTGCGCACGTCGGCCTTCGCCCGCAGGTCGAACACGTCGATCATCTCCGCGGAGCGGGCGCAGGCGTCCTCCTTCGACATCCCGAACCAGCCGCCGTGGT
>JAXDIC010000374.1:0-13989 GCA_034664185.1 Thermoleophilaceae bacterium | reverse complement strand
TCCGGCTCCGGTTCGGGTTCCGGCTCCGGCTCCGGCTCCGGTTCGGGTTCCGGCTCCGGCTCCGGCTCCGGCTCCGGCTCCGGCTCCGGTTCGGGTTCCGGCTCCGGCTCCGGCTCCGGCTCGGCTTCGGGCTCCCGCTCGGGCTCAGCCTCAGCTTCGGGCTCGGGTGCGGCTTCGGCTTCGACCGTCGGTTCCGGCTCAGCGGGCGGTTCGGGTTCGGCTTCGACCGGCGGCTCGGGCTCGGCCGCCGGGGCACGGCGAGCGCGGCGGAGTCGGGCTCGGCGGCCGCCGCGAATTCGGGCCTTGGGTGCGCTGGGCGTCTCGGCTTCGGCTTCCGGCTCGGGCTCGGGCTCGGCTTCCGGCTCCGGCTCGGCTTCGGCTTCCGGCTCGGCTTCGGCTTCCGGCTCGGGCTCGGGTTCCGGCTCCGGCTCGGCTTCCGGCTCGGGCTCGGGCACCGGCTCGGGTTCAGGCTCGGGCTCGGGTTCCGGCTCCGGCTCGGGCTCGGGTTCCGGCTCCGGCTCGGCCTCCGGCTCGGCTTCGGCAGTCGGCTCTGGTTCTGCGGGCGGGTCGGCCTCGGGCTCGGCCGCCGGCTCCGGCTCTGCCACGAGCGAGACCTCGAGCACGCTCGTCCCGATCTTCAGCTGGTCGCCCGGATTGGCGACGCGCTCCTCGGCGACGCGGTCACCGTTGAGAAATGTCCCGTTGGTGGAGCCGAGGTCCTCCACGCGCACCGTCCCGCCCTCGGGGGTCAGCGACGCGTGGCGCCGCGACGCCTCGGGGTCCTCGAGCAGAAGCGAGGACTGGGTCGGGTGGCGGCCGATCACGGCGGGACCTTCGAGGTCCAGCACCTCCCCCGCCTGTGGCCCCTCGATTACCCGAAGGTGAACCTGGCTGCGCTCCCCCTCGGGCGTGGACGCGCTCATCGCCGGAACGCTACTGCCCCGGGCCGGCACAGCGCCATCCCGCGGCGCGTGGGGTCAGCGTCCGAGCGCTACGGCGCTCAGCCGGCCGCGTGAGGAGCCCTTGGGGCGGGGCGGCGCGCCGGTGCGATGGACGGTGGCGACGACCCTGCGGTCCCGAGTGAGGGTGGCCACGACCTTGAGCTGGGTCAGGCTCCGGCCGTGCGGGACGGTCAGGCGGCAGGTGAAGCGGCGCCCCCTGGGCGTCCTGGCCACGCACGAGCCGAGCCGGCGGGTGCCAACGCGGGCGCGGATCGTGACGAGGCCCGAGTGCGCCGGGGTCACGGACGCTACGAGGACATCGCCATAGCGTCGCGTGACGAGCGAGCTGAGGAGCGAGCCCGACGGCGTTCCCGGGTCGGGCGTGCCGGGTGACGGCTGAGGCGTGGGCGGCCACGTGACGGCCACCACGCGCTCGTCGTGCGCGCCCGACGCGCTCCGTGCCCCGATGGTCACCGAGCCCGACCCGGGCACGCCGGCCGGCGCGGTGTAGAAGCCACTCGGGGTGATCGTGCCGACGTCCGCGCTCCCGCCGTCGATGCCATCCACGCTCCAGGTGACGCCGGGGAGGTCGTTGGCCACGGTCGCATCCAGCTGCACTCCGTGCCCAGCCTCGAGGCTGGTCGGGGCGCTGTCGATGACCACGCTGGGGCTGGGTGCTCCCACGGTGAGCGCGACCGTCGCGGTGCCGGGATGGATGGGGTAGGGGCTGGTCGAGTCGGTGGCCTGGTAGGTGAACTCGTCGGGGCCGCTGTAGCCGGCCGCGGGGGTGTAGACGACCGCCGGGTTAGAGAAGTCGGTCGTCGTGTCGACGCTGAGCTGGCCGTGTGCCGGGGGCGTGACGATCCTGAAGCGGAGCGCGCCCGGGGAGCCGTGGACGTCGGCGCCCAGCGTGACCTGCTGCGGCTGGCCGTACGGTGCCGCCGGGGCCGTGACCGCTCTGGCCACGTAGCCGGGAATCGTGAAGGCGCTGCTCGACCACGCGGGCGGGTTGGTCTCGGTGCTCTCGTGGACGAGGCCGTTGGGGTCGATGTCCTCGCGCAGCCAGTAGCTGCCGGGCTGCACGTCCGAGGCCAGCACCCATTGGAAGGTCAGCCCCGAGTCGTACACGTCCCGCCAGCCCGACGACACGCCCTCGGACAGCGAGAGGACCTCCGGGTGGTTGCGCTGGCAGAAGCTGGCGAAGGTGTAGACCGCCGAGGACGGTCCGAACGCGTCCGGGTGCCCGACGTCGCCGAGGCAGAAGCCCACCTTCATCGCAGGCGCCACCTCGGCGGTGCGGCCCTGGTTCCAGAGCGAATAGCGCGCCACCTCCTGGAGGTGCCAGTGGTGGTGTCCGTCGGCGTTCGAGTAGGAGAGCTGCGTGCCCGGCATCGTGTCGTCGTGGTACGTGGCGTCGGTCCGGTACACGCGCTGGAGCACCGTCATCGGGTCCGCGGTGGTCGCCCGAGAGCCGCGCACCTCGAGCGCACCCGAGCCACTGTTGTGTATGTAGCCGTCGAAGCGCAACAGCAGGTCGTGGGTGCCGTCGCTGTAGGAGTAGTAGTCCAGGTACGGATTGGCCGGCGGATCCGCCACCAGATCGGGCAGGGCGTCGGCCGCGGTTGCGGCGCGCGCATCCGGGATGGCGATGGCGAGCATGGCCGCGGTGAGGGTGGCGAGACCCAGTGCGAGCAGGCCGGGCCAGGCCGGAATCCGTTCCACGGTGCCAGTCTGGCATCTGGTTTTCCGATCCGCCAGCGGTAATCGGTTTCCTGGAGGAGGTTTCCTGGAGGATCCGGGCTGTTGTGGCAGAAACGGTGGGTGGATTCCGCGGCGTCAGGAATTCGTCATGTCCGTTGTCCCACCATGCCCGGATGCCGATCAAGCGCCTGGCACCCATCGCACTCGCATTGGCAGTCGCCGCGCTGGTCGCCGCTGGCTGCGGCAGCTCGTCCAAGTCGACGTCCGGCGGCGGCTCCGGTGCGCTGTCGGCCGACGCCAAGTCCGCGGCAACCGGCGACATCCCAGACACCCAGAACTTCCTCACCTTCACCGACAAGACGAACGGTTTCTCGATGCGCTACCCGGAGGGCTGGGCGCAGAAGGCCACGGCCACCGGCGTCACGTTCCAGGACAAGAACAACCTGGTCCGGATCCAGATCGGCAAGGGATCGACGCCGACGGTCGCCAGCGTGACCGCGGCGGTCAACAAGCTGAAGGCGTCCAACCCCAGCCTCAAGGCCCAGCCCGCGCAGCAGGTCACGCTCAAGGGCAAGAAGCTGATCAAGGCGTCGTACACCACACAGAGCGCCCCCAACCCCGTGACCGGAAAGCGAGTGACTCTGATGGTCGATCACTACGAGCTGGCCAAGGGCGCCAAGGTGGCTGTCGTCCAGCTCGGCACCCCCACAGGCGTGGACAACGTCGACGCCTACCGGATGATGATCGAGAGCTTCACATGGCGGTGAGGAGCCTCTACGTCGAGCCCGAGAAGGGCAGCGAGCAGGTCGACTGGCCCGCGCTCGAGTTCCACGACGTCTTCAAGATCTTCCGCTCGGGCCCGGTCGAGACCGTCGCGCTGAGGGGCCTGGACCTGCGCGTCGATCGGCGCGAGCTGATCGCCGTCCTCGGGCCCTCCGGCTCGGGCAAGTCGACCTTCATGAGCCTGGCGGCGGGGCTGGACGAGCCCTCCGCGGGCGAGGTGCGCGTGTTCGGGCGCTCGCTGGGGCGCCTGGACGAGGACGAGCTGGCCGGCTATCGCTCCAGCGACTTGGCGATCGTCTTCCAGAGCGACAACCTTTGGCCCGCCCTCTCGGCGCAGGAGAACGTCGCCATCGCCCTACGCCTGGCCGGCGTCGACGACGCCGAGGACCGTGCCCGCACGTCGCTCGAGGCGTTCGGCCTGGGGGCGCGCACCACGCACCGGGCCGCCGCTCTCTCGGGCGGTGAGCAGCAGCGCGTCGCGATCGCGGGAGCTGCCGCGCGCCGCGCGAAGGTGGTGCTGGCCGACGAGCCCACGGGCGAGCTCGACCAGGCCAACGAGCGCGTGGTGCTCGAGTCGCTGGCCGAGCTGCGCGACACCTACGAGTCGACGGTGGTCATCGTCACTCACTCGCCGCGAGTCGCGGACGCGGCCGATCGCGTCGTGGAGCTGCGCGACGGGAAGGTGGCGCTATGAGCGTCGCGACCACCCCGGCGCGCGTGGGAGGGCTGGCCGCGTGCGAGTCGGTCACGGTGACCTACGGCAGCGGCGAGGCGCGGGTCACGGCCCTGGATGACGTCACTCTCGCGGTAAGGCCGGGCGAGCGCGTGGCCCTCTGGGGCCCGTCGGGGTCCGGCAAGACCACGATCCTGCACGTGCTCGGCGGGCTGGTGACTCCAACGTCGGGCTCCGTCCTGTGGCACGGAGAGCCGCTGTCGTCGCTCGACGCGGCGGCACGCGGTCGAGCTCGAGCCGGAGGCATCGCCTACGTCTTCCAGGGAGCCAACCTGCTGCCCCATTTCACCGCCTTCGAGAACGTGGCCTTCGCCCTGCGTGCCACGGCGGCCGGCGACGCCCCGGCGCGCGACCCCGAGGAGCTGCTCAGCCTGGTGGGGCTGGCCGGCAAGCTCGACTCGCTCCCCGCCGAGCTCTCGGGCGGCGAGGCGCAGCGCGTGGCCATCGCGCGGGCCCTCGGGCAGCGACCCGAGCTGCTGCTCTGTGACGAGCCGACGGGGAACCTGGACAGCGACACCGGCGAGCGGGTGCTCGACCTGATCGACGCCCTCCAGGCGGAGTTCGGCTTCACGCTGATCCTGGCCACGCACGACGCTGACGTGGCCGCGCGCACCAACCGGATGGTCTCGCTCCTGGACGGTCGCGTCGTGAGCGAGGAGACGTTCTGATGAGCACCCAGGTCAAGCTCGCGCTGGCGGGTCTCGTGCGCGCCCCCGGCCGCACGGTCACCCGGGTTGTGGTGCTCGCCGCGTCGGTCGCGCTGCTCGGGGGCATGCTGCTCTTCGTCGGAAACTCGCTGCGGACGGTCAGCGGCAGCGCCGTGCGCGAGGTGGCGATCGACCTCCAGGGGCCGGTGTCGTCGTACACGAAGGCGCAGTCGGTGGCCGCGGGCATCGCCCGCCAGCCCGGCGTTCTCCAGGCGTCCGCCACCGCAACCGCGCCGCTGATCAAGACGACGCACCAGGGGGCCGGAGGCACGACCAGCGCGGGCAGCGGAGCCGTGCTGGGCGTCCCGTCCAACTACCTGAGCCACATCAAGACGTTCCGATACCTCCAGGGCGGGCTGGGGCCCGGCGGCGTGGTGCTCGACCAGCAGATGGCCGCCACGCTTCAGGCCCACCTGGGCGACACGGTGTCGCTGGCCACGCGCACCGGCGCCAAGCCGGTGCCTTTGAAGGTCACCGGCGTCGCGATCGTCAGCGACGCGGACAAGCTCTTCCAGCCGCTCAATCCCACCGCCGGACCCGCGCCGGCGCAGCCGCCGGCCAACGTGGCCATCACCCAGATCGACACGTTCGCGAAGCAGATCGCGCCCACCTTGCGCACGATCGGCGTGGCGAGCGCGGGCACGAGTGCCCAGCCGGGCGCGCAGGACGGCGTCCAGTGGCAGGTGCAGGCGCAGCTCGACCCGCGCCCGCTGTCCACCGGCAGCCCGAGCAGCGCGTTCGACAAGGCCACGCAGGCGAAGAACCGCCTGGAGCGCACCCTGCCGGGCCAGGTGCAGTTCGTGGACAACCTCTCGGACTCGCTCAACACCGCCGCTGGCGACGCCCTGTACGCGCAGACCCTCTACATCATGCTGGCGGTGCCCGGGGCGCTCATCGCGCTCGGACTGGCCTACCTGGCCGCCCTCGGCACGGTCGAGCGCGACCGCCGCGACCTGTCGCTGCTCCGAGCGCGCGGGTCCACCCGACGCGCCCTGTTCACGCTGGCGGGCGTCGAGAGCGCGATCATCGGCGTAGTGGCGGGCCTGGTGGGCGCCGGCGTGGCGCTGGCGGCCGTCGAGCTGATCGTCAAGGGCGGCGCGCAGCTGACGCTGGCCCGCGGGCTGGTGACGGGCGCCGTGTGCGTGGCGATCGCGATCGCGGGCGCCGCGGCGGCCCGGCTGGGCGCAAGCTTCTCGGTGCTGCGCGGCACCGTGGCCGAGGGCCGGCGCACGACGCAGCGCACGCACCGGCCGCTGTGGCAGCGGCTCTACGTGGACGTGGCGTGCCTCGTGATCAGCGGACTCATCTACTGGCTAACCGCGCGCACCGGCTTCTCCGCGGTTGTCAACCCCGACTCCAACCCGACGCTGTCCCTGTCGATCTACATGTTCTTCGCCCCGGCGCTGCTATGGATCGGCGCGACGCTGCTGCTGGTGCGCCTGCGCGGCCGGATGCTGGGCTGGGCCGCCCGGCGAGCGGCGGGCGATCGCGCCACCGACACGCGCGGATTCCTCCTGGCCAGCGCCGGCCGGCGCGGCGGCGCCATCAACCGCGGGCTGATCGTCGTCGGCCTTCTGCTGGCGTTCGGCGTCAACCTGGGCATCTTCTCCGCCACCTACAACCAGCAGGCCAAGGTGGACGCGCAGCTGACGCTCGGGGCCGACGTGACCGCCGCCGCGGCACCTGGAGTCGCCGCCGCCCAGCATCTGCCGGCCAAGATCGCGGCGGTGCCCGGCGTTCAGGCCACCACGGGCGTGGACCACTCCTACGCCTACATCGGCCCCGACCTGCAGGACACCTACGGCATCGACGCCTCGACCTTCACCAAGGCCACGTCGCTGCGCGACTCGTACTTCCTCGGCTCCACCGCGTCGCAGGCGATCGGCAGTCTGAAGTCCACGCACGACGGGATCCTTGTGGGCAAGGAGACGATCAAGGACTACTCGCTGAAGACCGGCGACCTGCTGCGGCTCCGCGTGCTGGACCACCGCAACGGCAAGTTCAACGTGGTCGCGTTCCACGTGGTGGGCGTCGTGCAGGAGTTCCCGTCAGCGCCCAAGGACTCGTTCATGATCGCCAACCTCGGCTACCTGTCCACGGTCAGTCACTCCGGCGGGCCCAACGTGGTCTTCGCCAGGACCAGCGGCGACCCGGCGACGGTCGCCAACAGGGTCGCGGCCGCGACGAAGGGGTCCGGCACCGAGGTCCACAGCATCCGTGAGCAGACGTCCAAGACCACCAGCTCGATCACCACGGTCGATCTGGTCGGGATCAGCCGCATCGAGGAGGCGTTCGCGATCGTGCTGGCGGCCGGCGCCATGGCGCTGTTCGTGGCTCTGGGTATCGCCGAGCGCCGGCAGGAGTTCGCCACCATGGCCGCGGTGGGCGCGCCGCTTCGCAACATCAGCGCGTTCCTGTGGACCGAGGCGGGCATCGTGCTGGGCGCCGGCCTGCTGCTCGCGGGCGCGCTCGGATGGCTGCTGTCGGAGATGCTCGTGGCGATGCTCCAGCACGTCTTCGATCCGCCGCCCGACGCGCTCGCCATCCCGTGGGTGTTCCTGATGGAGCTCGGCGGGGCCGCGCTGCTGGCCACGCTGATCGCGACCGCCCTGGCGGCGCGCGGGCTGCGGCGACTGCGGCTGGGCGAGATCCTGCGCGAGCAGTAGTCCAGTAGCCGCGCGCGGCGGCTAGGCATACTTCGGTCGTGCCGGGCGACCGCATCCTCCTGGTGGAGGACGACACCGAACTGCGGCAGATGGTGTGCCGTGCGCTGGTGCGCGAGGGCTTCGAGGTGACGGAGCGAGGCAACGGCGCGGACGCCCTGCGCGCCGTCGAGCACGAGACGCCCCACGCCCTGGTCCTGGACATAGGGCTGCCCGACACCGACGGCCGCGACCTGTGCCAGGCGGTGCGCGGTCGCGGTGTGCACGCACCCGTGCTGTTCCTGACCGCGCGCGATGCCGTCTCCGACCGCCTGGCCGGCTTTCGGGCGGGCGGCGACGACTACCTGGTCAAGCCATTCGACCTGGACGAGCTGGTGGCGCGCCTGCGCGCGCTGTTGCGCCGCGGCGGTGCTGACGCGGGGGTCGTGGTGGGAGCGCTGCGGCTCGATCCCGTGACTCACGCGGCGAGCAGCGGAGAGCAGACGGTCGCGCTCACCCCGATCGAGTTCAAGCTGCTTGCCACGCTGGCGGCGCGGCCCGGCGCAGCGGTGCGCCGGCGCGAGCTGCGGGAGGTCGCCTGGCCGCAGGGGGGCCTGGTGTACGACAACACGCTGGACGCCCACGTCGCGCGTCTGCGCCGCAAGCTGCGGACGCTGCCCGACGCCCCCGAGATCGCCACGGTGCACGGCGTCGGGTATTCGCTGCGATGAGGCGCGGCGGCCGCAGCCGGGGGTTGCGCAGCCGGCTGCTCTTCACGGTGCTGGCGTCGATGGCCGTGGGGGTCGTCGTGTTGACCGTGGCCTTCAACGTGGTGCTGCGCGCCCGTCTCGACGGCGACGTGCACGACGTCCTCCGCGCCCGGGCGAACGCCGAGCTGGCGACGCTCTCCACCGTCGACGGGCGCCTGTCCCTCGGCGAGGCCCCCGACGACGCCGCGGTGGACGCACGGGTGTGGGTCTTCGCGGGCAAGCGCACGCTGGAACGACCGCAGAAGGCGGCCGGCATCGTCGATCGCGCCGCTCTCGGGCTGGCCGACGGCCCGCGGCGCACGACCGACGTCGGGGACCCGCCCACGGCGCTTCTGGCAGTGCCGGTCACGCGTGGGGGCCGCCGGCTCGGGACCGTGGTGACGGCTGCCTCTCGGACTCCCTACCAGCGCACGGAGCGCGTCGCGCTCGTGTCGTCGCTGGTGCTCGCCGGGCTGCTGCTGGTGGCCGTGGGCTTCGTGGCGCGCTGGGCCCTCAACGCCGCGCTGCGGCCCGTCGCGCGGATGACGGCCGACGCGGCGGAGTGGAGCGAGCGGGGCCTGGACAGGCGCTTTGGGCTGGGGCCGCCCAGCGACGAGCTGACGGGCCTGGCCTCCACACTGGACGGGCTGCTCGACCGGCTGGCGGCCGACATGCGGCGCGAGCAGCGGTTCTCGGCCGAGCTCTCTCACGAGCTGCGTACCCCGCTGGCCAAGATCTCCACCCAGGCGCAGCTCCTGGTCGGATCGCCGGACCTTCCGGAGCCCCTGCGCGAGGAGGCGCTCGGCATCGTGAGATCGGCGGCTCAGATGCGAGCGGCGATCGAGGCCCTCCTGGCCGTGGCGCGCGCCGAGTCGGACGGCCACAGCGGCAGCGCCGACCTGACCGCGGCCGTCCGCTCGGCTATCGACACGGCAAGCCCGCTGGCAGCGGAGCGCGGCATCGCCCTCGAGGCGGCGGGCAGGACGACGGTCGCACGCGTGACGGCCGAGCAGGCGCTGGTCGAGCGCATGCTGGCTCCGCTCTTGGAGAACGCCTGCCGGCTGGCCGGCACGCGAGCCTGGGTGGAGACCTCGCGCAACGCCCACTGGGCGGAGGTCGCGGTCGCGGACGACGGTCCCGGCGTGCACGCCGGAGAGGAGGAGGCGATCTTCGACCCGGGCACCCGCGGACAGGCGGGGCGCGATGCGCACGAGGGCACCGGTCTGGGCCTGGCGCTGGCGCGGCGGCTGGCGCGGTCCGCGGGCGGTGAGGTCGTGGCCTATCCCGACGCGGCGGGCGGGCGCTTCGTGGTGCGCCTGCCGCTGGTCGACAGCCTCAGCGGTCGTAGTTCTCGATCGCGCGCACCGACAGCCACGTGAGCAGCAGGCCGGTGACGACGATGACCCCGCCGCAGATCGCGAGCTTGTCCAGCACCCAGCCGTCGAGCACGAGCGAGCGCAGGCCCTCGATCACGTAGCTGACCGGATTGGCACGCGCCAGCGCCTCCATGAGCGGCGTCAGGCGGTCGAACGGAACGAAGTTGGGCGTGAGGAACAAGAGCGGGAAGAAGATGAGGAAGCTGGCGTTGGTGGCCTGCACGTTGCGGGTGCGCAGCGCCACCAGGATCCCGATCCCGGCGTAGGCCACGCCCCACAGCGCCGACAGGACGACGAGGACGAGCGCGCCGGGCACGCCGCTCTTCATCCTGGCCCCGAACGCCAGCCCCACGAGGAGCACGAGGGTGGCCACCCCGAGGCCGCGCACCAGGTCGGCCGCCAGCCGCCCGAAGATCATCGAGGACCGCCGGATGGGCGCCACCAGCAGCTTGTCGAAGTAGCCGCCGTCGATCTCGGTGACCAGCGCCAGGCCGGACGACGCTGTACACACCGCGAACATGAGCGACACGGGGATCTGGAACCCCACGTAGCCCTGGCCCTTCAAGAACGGCGTGGTGCTGGGGAACGTCTTGGAGACCTGGCCGATGTTGACCGCGAGGAAGAAGAGCGGGATGAACAGAGTCGGGATCGTGGCCTCGGGCATCCGGATCACCTCGCGGACGGCGCGCCGGCCCAGCAGCGCGATCTCGGTCACGCCGCCACCTCCTCCTCGCCCACGCCCTCCAGCCGGCGGCCCGTCGCCTCCAGGAAGACGTCGTCGAGCGACGGCCTCGAGACCGAGATGGCGCCCACGCGGATGCCCTCGCGGTCCAGGCGGCGGACGATCTCGGCGATCGACGCCGCGCCGTCCTCCACGTACAGGGCCAGCCGGTCGGGCTCGGCCACCACGCGCTCCAGGCCGGGCAGGTCTCCGATCGCGGCCTTGGTGGCCTCGGCCTCGGCGCCCTCGAGCGTGACGGAGACCACGTCGTGCCCCATCTCCGCCTTGAGGCGCTCCGGCGTGCCCTCGGCCACGATCCGCCCGGCGTCGATGATGGCCAGGCGGTCGCAGAGCTTGTCGGCCTCCTCCAGGTACTGGGTGGTGAGGAAGACCGTCGTGCCGGAGGCGTTGATGCGACGCACCTCGTCCCACACGGTCAGCCGCGACGCGGGATCGAGGCCCGTGGTGGGCTCGTCGAGGAACAGCACCGCCGGAGAATGGACCAGCGCGCTGGCCAGGTCCAGGCGTCGCTTCATGCCCCCGGAGTAGGTCTTGGTGCGCCGGTCCGCCGCCTCCGTCAACCCCAGGAGCTCCAGGAGCTCCTGCGCGCGGGCGCTCGCGCTGGCGCCCTTGATGCCGTACAGGCCGCACTGCAGCTCGAGCAGCTCGCGCCCGGTCTGCACCGGATCGAGTCCGATCTCCTGCAGCGCGACGCCGATCCGGCGCCGCACGTCGGCCGAGTCGCGGATCACGTCCACGCCCGCCACGCGCGCGCTGCCGCTGGTGGGCGGGAGCAGGGTGCAGAGCATCCGCACGGTGGTGGTCTTGCCAGCTCCGTTGGGCCCGAGGAAGCCGAACACCTCGCCCTGGGCCACGTTCAGGTCGATGCCGCGCACGGCCTCGATCCCGCCCTTGAAGGTGCGGGACAGCTCGCGCGCCTCCACTGCGCCCGCGCGCGGCGAGGCGTCTGGCGACAGGTCGGTGTCCGGGGAGCTTCCGGCGATCGTCACGCCCTCAGGAGATACCAAAGCCGGCGGCCGGTTCGTGATCCGCGTGCCCGCCACCTGAGGGCTGTCCAGAGCGCGGCGGTCGCGTTCAGGAAGTTTTCATGCAGAACCGGGAAACTGCGGGGTAATGGTCGCCCACAGCCGTCCCGCGGGCGCGATCGCGGTCGCGCTCGCAGCCGTCGCGGTGGCGGCGTGCGGGTCCGGATCGAGCCAGTCAGCCAAGAGCAGGTCCGGCGGGACCTACTCGAAGGGGACTCCGTCCGGAACGCACGGGGGCGGGTCCTCCGGCTCGGCCGGGGTCAGGCTGCGTTCCCGCCCGGCCGGCACGCTGCCGAGCCCGGTCCAGCTTCCGGCCGCGGCGCCGCTTGCCTCTGGCGGAGTGATGCTCGTGGGCGGCCTGAGCGCCGCCAACACCTCCGTGCCCGCGATAGTCGAGGTGACGGGCGGTCGCAGCCGGGTGGCCGGCAACCTCCCCAGTCCGCTCCACGACGCCGCCGCGGCCACGATCGGGGGCCGAACCTACTTCTTCGGCGGCGGCGATGTCGGCTCCAGCTCGGCCATCCTGCGCGTCGATCCGAGCGGCCGCACCAGCGCGGCGGGCCGGCTGCCCAGTCCGGCCTCGGACGTCTCGGCGGCCACGATCGGCGGCACGGCCTACGTGGTTGGCGGCTATACGGGCACCACGCCACTGGCCACGATCGTCGCGTTCCGGCCGGGATCCGCCGTCCGCGTGGTCGCGCGCCTGCCGCGACCGCTGCGCTACGCGGCCGTCGCCGCGGCCGGCAACCGGATCCTGATCGCCGGCGGCACCTCCGGCACCGCGGCACAGAGCGACGTCCTCTCCTTCGACCCCGCGACCGGCCGGGTCCGGCAATTGGGACGGCTGCCCGCGCCCGTCACGCACGCGGCCGCGGCCTCCCTCGGCGGCGCGTTCTACGTGATCGGGGGCCGCGGCGGGTTGCAGGGCAACCAAACGCGGGCGATCCTGGCCGTGGACCCCGCCAGCGGCGCGGTCCGACCGGCGGGCAGGCTGCCGGCCGCCGCGTCGGATACGGCGGCAGTGGCGCTGCCTGGGCGCATCCTGGTGCTCGGAGGCCGCGACTCCGGCGGGAGGGCCCTGAGCCAGGTCCTGGCGCTCTCGCGGACGCCATGAGGCGCCGGGCGCAGGCCGCCTGCTGGCTGGCGATCGCGGTCGCGACCGTGGCCGGCTGCGGAGAGGGGTCCCGGCACCGGACGGCCCGGTCGGAGCCGGCCCAGCCGGCCCGCTCCCCGAGCCTTGTCTTCAAGCCGCCCAAGCCGATCACGGTGCCGCGCCGCGGACGGATTCCGCCGCTGCTCGACCGCCACGACGTGTACGCGGCGGACCGCCCCGGAGGCCTCAGCCCTGTGGTGCGTCACGACCCGCCGCGGGTGTACGTGCCCAACTCCCGGAGCAACACGGTCGACGTGATCGACCCCAGGACCTACCGGATCGTCGACCACTTCAGGACGGGCGCGCTGCCGCAGCACGTCACGCCCTCGTGGGACCTGAAGACGCTCTGGGTCGACAACGACTTGGGCAACAGCCTCACTCCGATCGACCCGCGCACCGGGCGCCGGGGCCGGTCCGTGAAGGTGGCGGACCCATACAACCTCTACTTCACGCCCGATGGCCGCTACGCGATCGTGGTGGCCGAGAAGCTGCGGCGGCTCGACTTCCGCAACGCGAGAACCATGCGCCTCCACCGCGCCATGAGGGTCCCGTGCCTGGGCGTCGACCACATGGACTTCACCGCCAACGGCCGCCTGGCGCTGGCGTCCTGCGAGTTCGGCCGCGGGCTGATCGTGGTCGACGTCGGCCGGCAGCGGGTCGTCAGGTCGCTCAGGCTCCGGGGGGGCGGGATGCCGCAGGACGTGAAGCTGTCTCCGGACGGGCGCGTGTTCTACGTGGCTGACATGATGGCCGCCGGTGTCTGGCTGGTCGACGCGCGCAGCTTCAAGCAGCTCGGGTTCGTGCACACGGGGGCAGGTGCGCACGGGCTGTACGCCAGCCGCGACTCGCGCTGGCTGTACGTGTCCAACCGGGGCGAGGGCTCGGTCTCCCTGGTTTCGTTCCGCACACGGAAAGCGGTCACGAAGTGGCGGCTCCCGAGCGGCACCAGCCCGGACATGGGCGGCGTCTCCGCCGACGGGCGCGTCCTGTGGCTCGCGGGCCGCTACAGCGCCGAGGTCTACGCCATCGACACGCGGACCGGGCGGTTGATCAAGCGCATCAAGGTGGGCAACGGACCGCACGGCCTGGCCGTCTTCCCGCAGCCCGGGCGCTACTCCCTCGGCCACACGGGCGTATTTCGGTAGCCATGAGGACCGTTCGCCTCCAGAGGGTCAGCCTGCCGCTGGTGGCTCTCGTCGCGTTTGCCGCGGCGCTCCGCTTCTCGACTCTCGACGCGAAGGGCTTCTGGGGTGACGAGGTCAGCACGCTGTTCCTCGCGCGCGAGCACCTGGGGGCGATGCTGGACGGCATCGCACGGCTCGAGTCCACGCCGCCGCTGTATTACCTGCTGGCCAAGGGCTGGTACGCGCTGTTCGGGGGCAGCGAGGTGGCCATGCGCTCGCTGCCCGCCCTGTTCGGCGTGGCCACCGTGCCGGC
>JAXDIC010000323.1:0-6255 GCA_034664185.1 Thermoleophilaceae bacterium | reverse complement strand
CCGCGGCCGCGCTGCTGGTCGCGGCGGTCGCGCTGCTCTTGCATCCCGGGATCGGCCTGGCCGCCGTTCTGGCCGGGCTCGTGCTCGTCGCCCGCGGCCTGACGGGCGCCGCGGCGGCCGTCTGGCGATGCACGCTGACGGGCTCCTGGCGGGACCACCGAAAACGCGTGCCGCCCGGCCCCGTCCGGCGCGCGGCGACGGTCGTGACCGCGGCGGCGGTTCTGACGCTCGGCCTGGCCGCGTTCTCGTACGGGGGCGCGGTGACCAGCCCGTCCAACTCCAGCCTCGCGATCCGCTCAGTCGAGTGGCTGCGGGACAACGGCGGCAAGGGGGTCGTCTCCTACGCGGAGCGGGTCTTCTACACCGCCACGGCGCCGTCCCAGGGCGGCCCCACCCTGCGCACGCTGCCGCAGCTGGGCGTCGGCGGCGGCGCGACGAGGCGCGCCAACGCCGTGTACCGGCCGCCTTCCGTGCCGGCCGCGATCCACCCGCGGCTTCCCGGCGAGGGCGTCTGGCACGCCACCCAGGCCCGCTTCGCAACCGATCCCGCCCCACCGATCCTGATCACCAGCGTCCGGCCCGACCCCAGGTACCCGCGCGTGGTGGCCGGGCTGGCCTGGATCGATCCCCGCCGGGCACGGATCTCGCTGTACCCCGGCCTGAAGGAGCCTCCAGGCTCGGCGCCGGGTGCCAAGGCCGTGCCGCGCGCGGCGAGGAGCGGCCTGCTGGCGACCTTCAACAGCGGCTTCAAGCACACAGACGGCAAGGGAGGATTCTTCGCGAACGGGCGCCTGCTGGAGCCGCTTCGGCCCGGCATGGCCACCGTGGTGGGCACGCGGTCGGGCGTGGACGTCCGCACCTGGCACGGCGGGCCCCACCCCGCCCCAGGGGTGCTCTTCGCCCGCCAGAACCTGCCGCTGATCGTGGACCGCGGTCGCCTCAACCCCGACCTCAGGGACGGCTCGAGATGGGGCGTCACGGTCGGCAACGCCGTGATGGTCTGGCGATCGGGCATCGGCGTCGATCGCCGCGGCAACCTGATCTACGCGGCCGCCGACTACCAGACCGCCCGCGGGCTGGCTCGCGTCCTGATCCGCGCCGGCGCGGTGCGGGCCATGGAGCTCGACATCAACTCGTACTGGGTGACCTTGAACACCTACGCCAAGCCCGGGGCGCGCGGCGCGCAGAAGCTGCTCCCCGGCATGACGCGCCCCAGCACGCGCTACCTCACGCCGGACGACCGCGACTTCTTCGCCGTCTCGACGCCCTAAGCTGTCGGCATGTGTCGAAACATACGCACGCTGTACAACTTCGAGCCGCCCGCCACCGATGACGAGGTGCGCGCCTCCGCCGTCCAGTACGTCCGCAAGATCAGCGGCTTCAACAAGCCGTCGAAGGCCAACGCCGAGTCGTTCGAGCGCGCTGTGGACGCTGTCGCGGCAGCGTCCAGGCAGCTCCTGGGCGAGCTCTCCACCTCGGCCCCGCCGAAGGATCGCGACGTCGAGGCCGCCAAGGCGCGGGCACGCTTCGAGCAGCGCCAAGCCGCCTAGCGGATCGGGCCGGGCGCTCAGCCGAACAGCTGGTTGACGCCCTTCACCACGAGGTTCCCCAGCCCGATCACGGCGACGACGCCCAGGGCCCCGATCCCGAAGCCGGCGCCTGCCAGGACGAAGTCCTCGAGGAGCACGCCCAGGCCCAGCACCACCACGCCGAGCGACGGCAGCGTGTCGAGGCCGGAGAACGGCGGCGCCAGGAACGCGGTGATCGCCAGGGCGAGCACGACGAGCCCGAACACCACGCCGCTCAGCCGGTGGCCGAACAGCCAGCGCCCTCGCGGGCGTGAGAAGCGCTCGAACCAGCGGATCCGCCTGAGCAGCATGTTGACGAACTTCTGCCTCGACGCGCTGGCCAGCTCCAGCCGCTTCCAACGCTGCGGGAGCCATATCTCGCGCCGGCCGACGATCAGCTCCAGCGCAAGCAGCATCACGATGACCTCCAGCACGTGCGTGGCGCCGCCCGTGGGGAGCGGCAGCGCGGGGAGCGCCATCAGCAGCACGAACAGGATCGCGAAGCTGCGCTCGCCGAAGAGGTCGATCAGGCTGCCCAGCGTCTTCGGCTTCTCGCCGCGCAGCCACCCCTCGAGCTGATCGCTGACCTTTTCTTCGGGGCTGACCGTTTCCTCGGGAGTCACCCGGTCATTGTGGAGGGCCGCCCCCGAGAACACCCGACCGAAGCGCCTCCACGGCCACGTCGACCACGGTCGATCGCGGAACCTCGGGGTGGTCGGCCCACCACAGCGCCAGGCCCGTGATCGCTGAGCGGATGAACTCCGCAAGCAGCTCGAGCCGATCGGCAGGGATGTCGAGGCCGGCGGCCTCGGCCTCGGCCGCGAGCACGGCCACGTTGGCGGCGCGGGCACTGGCCTGCAGCTCTCGGTGGAAGGCCTGCACCTCCGGGTCGCCCGTCGTGTCGCGAAACAGCATGGCCAGGGCGTAGGGGTGCTCCTCGACGTACGCGAACCAGTCGTCCGTCGTCCTGCGGATCCGGTCCTCCAGCCGCCCGGGGGTCGACATGCCGTGGGCGAGCCGCCCGAGGACGCCGTCGCGGTGCTTGGCCAGCAACGCCATGTGCAGCTCCTTCTTCGAGCGGAAGTGCTGGTAGAGGAGCTGCTTGGTCACCCCGGCGGCGGCGGCGATGTCCTCCAGCCTGGTCTCCGCGTAGCCGCGCTCGGCGAACAGCGCCGAGGCCGCGTCCTCGATCACGCGCCGGCGCTGGGTCTTCCGGAGCCTTCGCTTGGGAGCCGCCGCCTCCATCGGTTGCTGCGAAGGGTAGGTCGTTCCTGTGATAAGTTGCCTTAGAGTCAACTTATGCCCTCCGAGCTCGTCGAAGACCCGATCCTGCGCCAGCGCTACCGCTTCACGCGCGAGGGCGACGTCCTGTGGGTCGAGATCTGGGCCGACCCCGGCGCCAGCGCCCCGGAGCACTTCCACCCCGTCCAGCGGGAGGACTGGGAGCTGCTGGAGGGCGAGGCGGAATTCCGGATCGACGGGCGCACGCGGTCCGCGAGCCCGGGCGAGCGGCTGGCCGTCGAGCCGGGCGTCCGGCACGCGTTCGAGAACGTGGGCCAGGGCGTCGCGCGGCTTCGTGCGCGCGTGGAGCCCGCGCTCGAACTCCAGGAGTTCCTGACCGAGGGCGCCGCGCTGAACGCCAGCGGCCGCTTCACCCGCGGGGGCCTGCCCAAGGGACCGCGGGCGCTGCTCGAGGGCGCCGCCTTCACCGAGCGCTACCGGGCGACCATCGTGTTGACGTCCCCGCCGGTGGCCGTGCAGCGCCTGGTCGTCCCGCCGTTGGCGCGCCTCGCTCGCCGGCGGCGCGCGCGGGCGAACGCCTGAGGACTCGGCAACCGGCCGAGGGCGGACGCCCCTACGAGCTGTGGTGCGCCGGCACGCCGACGGCGGTCGTGCCCGCGGGCACGTCGCGGACGACGACCGCGTTGGCGCCCACCCGGCAACCCGCGTGAAGCGTGATCCCACCGATCACCTTCGCTCCGGCGTGGACGGACACCCCGTCCTCCAGAATCGGGCTGCGCAGAGTCTCGTCGTAGCCCACGGTGACCTGCTGGTTGATCCAGCAGTTGGCCCCCACCCGCTCGGCCGCGAGGATGGTGGCGAAGCCGTGCTGGATGTAGAGGCCGGGGCCTATGTCAGGTGTGTCGAGGTACAGCGTGCGCTGGCCCGGATAGGCCCGGGAGAGCAGAGCGCCGGCGATCCGGCCCGCGAAGTTGCCGGAGCGGAGGCGGTGGTAGTAGAGCGTGCGAAACGCCGGCTGGGTGAGCAGGCTGGACAATGGCAGCCGGCGGCGGAGCACCTCGCCCCAGCGGCGTACGTCGGCGTCGATGATCGCTCGCCGGTCGGTCAGCTGGTACCCGAACAGCAGGGGGAAATGGAACAGGAGCCAGCGTCTGCTCGTCCTCTCCTCTGCCGCCGGCATTCCGAGGGAGCACGCTACAGGGCGACCGCGGCGTACCAGGTGCCGAAGGCCAGGCTGAGCGTGCCGAGCGCGGGCACCAGCCGCTCCACGCGCCGTGCCACGGCGGCGCGACCCAGTGCGCGGCCGAAGCCACTCGAGAGCACGGCCATCGACAGCGCGGTGGCGATCGCGAACAGGAGCAGCGCGATCGCCGCGTGCATCCGCCCGGGCACGGCGCCGACCAGAAGCACGCCCACGGCGGCCGAGCCGCCCAGCCCGTGCACCAGCCCGATGCCGAACGCGGCCAGCGGGGAGCGGCCGAGCGACTCGGGGTGAGCGTGCTCGTGGGCGGAGGGGTGCTCACGCGCCGGCTCGCGCTCGTGGGCGTGCGGGTGGGAGTGCCAGCGGTCCCCGTGGCGGTGGGGATGGGCGTGGAAGTAGCCGCGGCGCCAGCGCACGAGCAGCCGGATGGCCAGCGCCACGATGACGAGGCCGATGGTGGCCTCCGCGGCCTTCTGGATCGGCTGCGGCAGCGAGCCGCGGAAGAGCACCACGGGAAGGCCGAACAGGAACAGCGTGAGCGCGTGCCCCGTCCCCCACGCCAGGCCGAGCCTTCCGGCGCGCCGCGCGCCTCCCTCGCCCTCCGACATCACCAGCGTCGACACGGCCGTCAGGTGGTCGGGATCGGTCGCGTGACGCAGGCCCAGCAGCAGGGCCACCACCAGCGCCATGAGGAAGCCCCCGCCGCCCAGGCTCGCGATCGACTGGTCGATCGATGTCATCGCGCCCCGCCCCGCTCCAGGTTGAACGCGGCTATCGCGGCCTGGCCGTAGGAGATGCCGCCGTCGTTCGGCGGCAGGCGCTCGGGCACGAGTGTCCGCAGACCGCGCTGGCCGATCGCGGCCCGGGTCCCCTCGAGCAGCGTCCGGTTCTGGAACACGCCGCCGGACAGCACGACGGTCTCCACCGAGGCCCGCTGGCACAGGAGAGCGCAGGCGCGGACGGTGGCGTCCGCCAGCGTCGCGTGGAAGCGGGCGCTGACGAGGTCGGGCGCGGCTCCCGCCTCGACGTCGGCCACGATGGCGCGGATCGTGGGACGCGCGTCGAGCATCACCGGGTCCTCGTGCAGCGGCATCGGGTAGGTCCGGTCGGCCGGCGCGCGGCACGCCCCCTCCAGCTCGACCGCGGCCTGACCTTCGTAGTTGACCCGGGCACGGACCCCGCAAAGGGCCGCGACGGCGTCGAACAGCCGTCCGGCGCTCGTCGTGACGGGCGACGCCAGCCCCTTCGACGCCAGCTCGCACACCTTGCGCCAGTCGCCGTCGCCCACCACGCCCGCGAGCGCTCGCGGCAGCGGGGGGTCGTCCCCCAGCGAGGCCACCAGCCACGCCGCCGCCATCCGCCACGGCTGGCGGATCGCCGTCTCCCCGCCGGGCATGCGCACCGGCCACAGGAAGCCCGCACGCTCGAAGCCGGCCAGGCCACCCACCAGCAGCTCGCCGCCCCACACGGTGCCGTCGGTCCCGTACCCGGTGCCGTCGAAGATCGCGCCAACGGCCGGGCCCTGCTCGCCGTGCTCCGCGAGACACGCGGCCAGGTGCGCGTGATGATGCTGCACGCCCAAGTGCTCCACGCCCTCGCGCTCGAGCGCGTAGCGCGTGGAGAGGTAGTCGGGGTGCATGTCGTGCACGACCAGCTCCGGCGTGACCGCGAACAGCCGCTGAAAGTGGTCGATCCCGTCGCTGAACGAGGAAAGCGTCTCGTAGTTCTTCAGGTCGCCGACGTGGTGCCCCACCCACGCGCGCCGTCCCTTCGCGAGGCAGAACGTGCTCTTCAGCTCGGCGCCGCAGGCGAGGATCGGGCGACCCGCGGGCTCGGGCAGATCGATGCTGTCCGGAACGTACCCGCGCGAGCGCCGCAACACCAGCGGCTTCCCGCCTGGCGTGGCTCGCACCACGGAGTCGTCCGTGCGTGTGTGGACCGCCCGGTCGTGCACCAGGAACAGGTCCGCGATACCGGCCAGCCGCCGCAACGCGTCCCCGTCCGTGTGGGCGATCGGCTCGTCCGAGACGTTGCCGCTTGTCATCACGAGCGTGACGCCGGCGTCGGCCAGCAGCAGGTGGTGGAGCGGTGAGTACGCCAGCATCACGCCGAGGTCAGCGGAACGCGGGGCCACCGACTCCGCCACGGCCGCGCCCGAGCGCCGGGGCGCGATCACGATCGGCCGTCCCGGCGAGCCCAGGAGGTCGGCTTCGCCCGCGCTCAGAGTGACGAGCGTCTGCGCGT
>JAXDIC010000321.1:0-8258 GCA_034664185.1 Thermoleophilaceae bacterium | reverse complement strand
ACGACTCTGGCGTCGTCGGACCGATTCGGCTCAAGCGACGCGGCTGGGCTGTGAGCCCGGTCTTTGAATGCGGCCGGTCTCCGGCATGCTGGCGGTGGTGACCAACAACGAGATGCCCGACACGATGCTGAACAGGCCGTAGACCTGAGCGAGGGTGACAGCCCCGATGTCGGGTCGGATGGCGAACACGGCGGCCAACGCCAGCGAGACCAGCCCGGTCAGTCCGAGCCGTGCACGCTCGCCGGCGTTCTCGCCGGCGCGAAAGGCGAGGATGACTTCAAAGGTGCCGGTGGCGAACGCCCAGGCGGCGACCAGGAGCACGAGGGAGAGGGCGGTGATACCGGGCCAGGCGATCGCGGCGACTCCGGCCGCGATGTCGACGACTGCCAATCCCAGGCGCCCGACAACGGGTCCGGCACGCTGGGACCGGAACGCCCGGGCCGCCTCCATGAACGCGGCGAGGAACGCGTACACGGCGAACAGGATGACAAACGCCCCGATCGTGATGTTGGGCCAGGCGACGGCGATGACGCCGACGGCGATTGCGAGGATCCCTCTCAGGACGAGGGCGACAGTGGAGCTTTTCACTGGGTCTCTCCGATCTGGTGGCTCATCGTGACGAACCGCTCGACGAAGGCGAGGGCGGTGTCGGCGACTTCCCGCCATCCGTTGTCGATCGTCAACGAGTGGCCGCGATTGGGCATCTGCACGATCTCGGTGACACCGGGGTTGTGCTTCTCCCGCTTGTACGACGCGTCGGCGACGGCCCACGGCGCTGTGTGGTCGAGGTCGCCGGAGATGATGAGCAGCGGGCCACGCTCGGGGTTCTTGCTGTCGACTTTGGCCTCGGTCCAGGGGTTGAGGTTCTCGGCGGCGGCCTGGAAGACCGTCTCGCCCGAGCCCGGCACCGCGAACTCGTCATAGAGGGACTTCGCCTCGTCCTCGCCGAGCGCATTGGCGAAGGCGTACCGGAACTGGTCGTAGGTGAGCGGAACCGCCCGGCGGCGGTTGGCCGGATTGCGCAGCACCGGCGAGCTCGAACGCAGAGCCGAGATCGGCAATGGGAGCACACCGCGGAAGGGCGCTGGGTCGATCGCCACGGAGACCGCCGAGACGCCCCGGCCGGCGAGGATCTGGGTGAGGAGGCCGCCGAAGCTGTGGCCGATCACGGCCGGCTTGCGGTCGAGCTTGTTGATGACGGCCTCGGAGTGGTCAGTGATCTGGCCGAGCGACTTGTTGGCGAACACCTCGGGGTGCTCGTTTGCCTCTTCGACGGTGTCGGGGTCGTCGGGCCAGTCCGGGGCCAGGGTGGTGTAGCCGCTCTCCTCGAAAACTGTCCGCCACCGGTCCCAGCTGCTGGGGAGCAACCACAAACCGTGGACGAACACCACCGGGGGGAGCCCGGAAGCGTTTGCTCTGTTGATCTGCTCCTCTTCGTGCTCGGTGATGTCCCCCATAACTGTCTCTCTTTCTGCGTCGCCGAGGCTTGCGACCTCGGGGCTGTTGATTGGTTGTGATGTTTGGCGAGCCGCGGTCATGGCCGGCGGGCCACGCGGATTCCTTGTGGAGGTCATGACGAGCGCCGCCTCGGCGGCTCTGGCGGTGGTCTCGTGACGGCGGGGATGATCCGGTAGTCGGCCTGGAAGACCAGGTTGTGCAGGTCACCGGTGGCGATGGCGCGCATGATCGGCAAAAGGTCGGCGGCGTCGTGGACCGTGAAGACGTTCAGCGGCCAGTCGTGCACGGTGGCGCCGCGCAGGTGCGGATGGTGGAAGCCGATCCCGTAGTAGGCAAGGAGCGTCACTGGGGCCACGCCGGCTGCCAGCTGTTCGGGCCAGGCGAGGTCCCACGACGCGCTCAAGCTGCCATCGGCCTCACGCTGCAGGCCCGTCGCGATGACCCTGCCGGTATCGAGCAGCAGGTGCGTGTTGATCTCCTCGAGTGCCTGGCGGGCAACGGGCGCCAGCAGCTCCACGGCATGCGCGAAATGCGCCTCCTTGCCTTGGCGACTGGCCGACCCGCCGTGCGTCCTGTCCCGAAGATCGTTGAAGTGGCGGATCAAGGCGGTGACATGTCCGGGTGACTGCTCGTGGGGCTCGCCGTTCATTGCCTCAAGAATCTGAGGCCGCCTCGGCGCCCTCGCATCCGCCAACTGGCCAGTCCCCATCGCTGGGCGAGGGGGGCGCACCGGCGGGCCGGCTTGGTCCGGTATACGGTGGGCGCCCAATCGATGGCCAGAACTGCTTGCTTGAGCGGGCGCGACATAGCGTCGCCCCCACGGCGGTGGGGCTAGATGTTGCTGGACCGGCGCAGCGAGTGCGAGGTGCTCGACCGCCTGCTCGAGGCCGTTCGCGGGGGTCAGAGCCGGGTGCTGGTGCTGCGCGGGGAGCCAGGCGTAGGCAAGACGGCGTTGTTGGAGTACGTGGCCGAGCGGGCGTCGGGGTTTCGCCTTGCGCGTGCTGCCGGTGTGCAGTCTGAGATGGAGCTGGCGTTCGCCGGCCTGCAGCTGCTGTGCGCGCCGATGCTGGATCGCCTGGAGCGCCTACCGCCGCCTCAGCGCGATGCGTTGCAAACGGCGTTCGGGTTGACGAGTGGGGTCGCGCCGGATCGCTTTCTGGCTGGCCTCGCCGTGCTCGGCCTGCTGTCGGAGGTGGCCGATGGGCGGCCGCTGGTCTGTCTGGTGGATGATGCCCAGTGGGTCGACCGGGCGTCGCTGCAGGCGCTTGAGTTCGTGGCGCGCCGGCTGTTCGCGGAGTCGGTCGCGTTGGTGTTCGCGGTCCGCCAATCCGGGGCAGAGCAGCCGCTGGCCGGGTTGCCGGACTTGGTGGTCGAGGGTCTGCAGAATGGCGATGCGCGGGAGCTGTTGGGCTCGGTGATCCGCTGGCCCCTGGATGAGCGTGTGCGTGATCGGATCGTTGCCGAGACGCGCGGCAATCCGCTGGCGCTGCTGGAGCTGCCGCGTGGGTTGACGCCAGCCGGGCTGGCGGGCGGGTTCGGGCTCCCGGTCCAGCCGCTACCCGCTCGCATCGAGGACAGCTTCCGGCGGCGGCTGGCGCCCCTTCCTGCAGAGACCCGCCGGCTGTTGCTGGTCGCGGCGGCGGAGCCGGTCGGCGAAACGACGCTCGTGTGGCGCGCCGCCGGTCGGCTCGGCATCGGGGTCGAGGCGGCGGACGCGGCCGAGTCCGAGGACCTGGTCCACTTCGGCGCACGGGTCAGGTTTCGTCACCCGCTGGTGCGCTCGGCGATCTACCGGGCCGCGTCGCCGCAGGATCGGCGGGACGCGCACCGTGCGCTGGCGGAGGTCACCGATCCACAGGTAGATCCCGATCGGCGTGCGTGGCATCTCGCGCAGGCGACGTCGGTGCCCGACGAAGCGGTGGCAAGCGAGCTCGAGCGCTCCGCCGGCCGTGCCCAGGCGCGCGGAGGACTGGCGGCGGCGGCCGCCTTCCTGGAGCAGGCCGCCAAGCTGACGCCCAGCCCCGCCCGCCGGGTGGAGCGCGCGCTGGCCGCGGCACAGGCCAAGCACCAGGCCGGCGCGCCCGATGCGGCGCTGGGACTGCTGGCCACGGCGCAGGCGGGGCCGCTGGACGAGCTCCAGCGCGCCCGGGTGGACCTGCTGCGGGCCCAGATCGCGTTTGCAGTGAACCGCGGCAGGGACGCGCCGCCGCTGTTGCTCACGGCGGCCAAGCGGCTTGAGCCGCTCGACGTCGGGCTTGCACGCGAGACCTATCTGGAGGCGCTGCAGGCGGCGATGTTCGTCGGCCGCCTGGCCCACGGCGGCGGCCTGCTGGAGGCCGCGCGGGCCGCCAGGGAGGCGCCCGCGTCGTCGCAGCCCCCACGCCCAGCCGATCTCCTCCTGGATGGCCTGGCGCTGCTGATCACGGAGGGCTATCCGGCCGCGACGCCGGTATTGAGGCAGGCGCTGAGCGCCTTCCGCAACGAGCGCATCTCCATGGAGGAAGGGCTGCGCTGGCTCTGGATCGGCTGCCTCGCGGCCGTGGATCTGTGGGACCACGAGACCTGGTACGTGCTCTCCACCCGTCACGTCCAGCTCGCCCGCGATGCCGGCGCACTCACCGTGCTCCCCATCGCCCTCATCTCACGGATGGCAGTGCACCTGTGGGCCGGCGAGCTGGCAGCGGCGGCGTCCCTGGTCAACGAAGTGGAGACGGTCACCGACGCGACGGGAAGCCACCTCGCGCCCTACGGGGCCCTCGGGCTCGCCGCCTGGCGGGGCCGGGTAGCCGAGGCCTCCGAGCTGATCAAGACCAGCACGAACGAGGTGGTGGCCCGTGGCGAGGGTCAGGGACTGGCCCTCATTGACTGGACGAGCGCGGTGCTCTACAACGGCGTCGGTCGCTATGAGGACGCGCTGGACGCGGCCCAGCGGGCCGCCGAGCATCCCGAGGAGCTGCCATTCGCCTGGGGGCTGGTCGAGCTCATCGAGGCGGCCACCCGGAGCGGGAAGGCCGCCCGCGCGGGGGACGCCCTCCAGCGGCTCTCGGAGACGACTCGCACCAGCGGCACCGACTGGGCGCTGGGGATCGAGGCCCGCTCGCGAGCGCTGCTGAGCGACGGTGAGGCCGCCGAACGCCTCTATCGGCAGGCGATCGACCGGCTCGGCCGCACCCGCGTCCGCGTCGAGCTCGCCCGCTCCCACCTTCTCTACGGCGAGTGGCTGCGCCGAGAACGCCGCCGCCTCGACGCGCGCGAACAGCTGCGCACGGCGCACGAGATGTTCGCCACGATGGGCGCCGAGGGGTTCGCGGAGCGCGCCGAACACGAGCTACTGGCAACGGGCGAGACCGCCCGCAAACGCACCGTCGAGGCCAGCAGCCAGCTCACCGCCCAGGAGGCCCACGTCGCCCGGCTTGCCCGTGACGGCCTCTCAAACCCCGAAATCGGCGCGCGCCTGTTCATAAGCCGGCGCACCGTCCAGTACCACCTGCGCAAGGTTTTCACGAAGCTCGACATCACCTCGCGAGGGCAACTCGACCGAGTCCTCCCCAGCGACCCCACCATGGCCTAGCGGCGAGGCGCCGTCGCGAGGAAGATTCCCAACCATCGCTGCATTTTCCTACCGTAGTTTGCGTCAAAAAGTGGGCTCCGGGCCCCTTTTGACGGAAACTGGCGGGCGCGCCAAAGCCAGGAACGCGCTGGCAGCAGGAGAGAGAGGCGCGGAGCGGTGGACGATGCCGACTCGGCGTACGAGCGGGGGATCGAGCGAGGCGATGATGGCCCCCCGGCGGCCGGCCTCGGCCGCCAGCGGCGCCGGGAGGAACGTCGTGCCAGCCCCGGCGAGCACCAGGGGCAGGATGGCTTCACGCTGATCGGTCTCCACAGCGATCCGGGTGCGGATGTCGGCGGAGGCCAGTGCCTCGTCCACCAGCCGGCGGGTGGAGGTGCCGGGCGGTGTCGCCACCAGGGCCATGCTGGCCAGCCTGGCCACCGGCAGCCGCTTGCCCTTGTCGCCCCGGCTGCCGATCCGGGTGCCGGGCGGGCACACCGCCAGGATCTCCTGGCTGCCCAGGTCAAGGGACTCGAGGTCGTTGCCGGGCGACACCTCGGTGAAGCCCAACTCGGAGCGGCCATCCCGCACCATGGCCAGCAGGGCTTCTGAGTCCTCGGGTTCGACCAGGCGGACGCCCACCAGGGGGACCGCCCGTCGAAAGGCGGCAACCAAGCGCGCCGCGGGTTCCACCGCCAGGGTGGGCAGCGCCACCAGGTCCAGCCGGCCGGCCTGCAGTCCGGCCACGGCGCCCACGATGTCGCGCATGGTTCCCGCATCGCGCAGGAGTTGCCGGGCCGGTTCCTGGAAGACCTCGCCAGCAGCGGTGAGGACCACCCTGTGGCCCACCCGGTGAAACAGGGGCGTGCCCAACTGCGCCTCGAGGTTCGCCACCCCCTGGGAAACCGAGGGCTGCGAGACGTAGAGCGCGGCGGCCGCCCGGGTGAAACCACCGTGGTCGATCACGGCGACGGCGTACTGGACCTGGCGAAGTTCCATAGCTATAGCCTATCGACCTCATCGGAAGATTGTGTTGGACCTCTGGACCTTCCCCGTGGTTAATGGGAAGGGAAAGGAGGTGCATGCAAGCGTGTACTGGTTGGGTATCGCTGCAATCGGACTGGTGGTCGGCTTCCTGGCCGGCCTGTTCGGCAAGGGCGGATCGGCCATTGCCACGCCCCTCCTGCACGCCGTCGGCGTCCCCGCCATCGTCGCGGTGGCGTCACCCCTGCCCGCCACCATCCCGTCCACCGCGGTTGCGGCTGCCGCCTACTGGCGCTCGCATTTCCTCGACAAGCGGGTCCTGGTCTGGAGCGTTGCCTTCGGCGTCCCGACGACCATCATCGGTGCCGTCGCCACCCGCTGGATCCCCGGCACGACCCTCGTGAAGGCGACCGACGTGCTGGTGGCCTGCCTTGGCCTTCGCTTCCTGCTGTTCCCCACCGACGCCCGCGAGGTGGTCACGGAGGCGACGTGGTACCGGCTCCGCCTGGCCGCCGTGGCCGCGGTCGCCGGATTGGCATCCGGGTTGCTGGCCAACAGCGGCGGCTTTCTTCTCGCCCCCCTGTACCTGGCCGTGCTTCGCCTGCCCATCAAAGGCGCGTTCGCCACCTCCCTGACCGTGGCCACCCTGCTGGCCGTGCCAGGCACCATCGTGCATGCCGCACTGGGCCACATCGACTGGGCGGTGGTGGCGGTGTTCGGTGCCACCTCCGTGCCCCTGTCCTACCTGGGCGCCCGCGTCGGCCTGCGCAGCAACGCCCGGCACCTGGAGCGCATCTACGGGGCGGCGCTCAGCATCCTGGGGTTGGTGTTCCTCCTGGCCCGCTGATCAGGCGGCCGGCGGATCGCCCGAGGATGGTCGCCTTTCGCGCATGGACGCGCGATTGCGGACTAAGTTCTCCCGACGGGCGGACTGGGCAGGACGCGGTCGAGGTGGTTGCGGGAGTTGATGCCGAGCTTGATGAAGACCTTGCGCAGGTGGTACTTCACCGTGCGCGGACTGATGAACAGCCGGGTGCCGATCTCCGGGTTCGAGAGGCCGTCGCGGGCGAGCCGCGCGATCTGGGCCTCCTGGGCGGTGAGCTCTTCGCTCGTTTCCACGGTACGTTTGCGGACCGTCTCGCCCGTGGCCAGCAGCTCGCGGCTGGCCCGGTCGGCGAACGCCTCCGCCCCCATCGAGGCGAACATCTCGTGGGCCGTCCGCAGCTGCTCGCGGGCGTCGACGCGGCGTCGCTCGCGTCGAAGCCACTCGCCGTAGAGCAGATGGGCGCGGGCAAGCTCCACGCGGACGCGGGTACCGCCGAGGCGGGCGATCGACTCGCGGTAGAGGCTCTCGGCGGCGTCGCCCTCGCTGAGCAGGGCGCGGACGCGGGCCTCGACCCCCAGTGCCCACTCGGTGGGTGTCACGTGGGTGCGTTCGGAGAGCCACTCGAGGGCCGCCGTGACGAGCGCCGTGTCACCGGTCCTCGATGCCGCCTCGGCCAGCTCGGGTATGACGAAAGGCCCGTACCCCAGCTGATCGCTCTCGAATACTCGCCGAGCAGCGTCCCGCGCGGCAGCATGGCGACCGAGGCCGTTGTAGAGCACCGAGCTCGCGTAGATCGCGAAGCTGACCACCCTGCCCAGACCTTGTGAGGTTGCCTCCTGCACGGTGGCCTCGATCAGCTCAGACGCCTCTCGCTCCCGGCCCCGCCACGCCGAGAGCGTGATCGCGGCATACGCGAGCGGTGAATTCCCAGTCGCCTCCGCGATCAGGCGCTCCTCTTCGACGAGCAGGGCCACGGTCGCCAGCTCGCCAGCGAGGAGGTGGGTCCAGGCGAGCAGGACGAGCGCGAACTGCAATTGCACAAGTGCGCCCGTGTTGCGGGCGAGCTGCACCCAGCGAGCGGCCAGGGCGTGCCAGGATTCGGCGTCCCACACCTCGACGGCGACGATGCCGCTGGTGATGGAACGGGCGAGCCACAGCGAGCGACCGACGTCGTCGGTACCGCCGTTCAGATCGAGGAACAGTTCGAGTGCTCGGGTCAGGGTGGGCGCGGCGGCAGCGTATCCCTCCGTGAACCGCACCGCGAGCCCTTCGAGCAGCACGTCGACGGCAAGCGGCGGGTCGGGACCCGGTGGCGCGGCGTGAACGGCCTCGGCCGCCTCCCGCACGCTGCCGGGGCAGTCCAGGTCCTCGACCCACATCGCCGCCCCCAGCGCCTCCAGGTGGGCCTCGCGCGCCAGGTTGGCGTTGAGCGGCTCGAAG
>JAXDIC010000410.1:0-6932 GCA_034664185.1 Thermoleophilaceae bacterium | reverse complement strand
CCACCGAGGCGGCGGTGCGCAGCGCCAACAGCGCGATCCAGGTGCACGGCGGGGCTGGCTACGTGGACGACCACCCGGTGGAGCGCTACCTGCGCGACGCGCGGGTCACGACGCTGTACGAGGGCACATCGCAGATCCAGAAGCTGATAATCGCTCGCGCCGCCACCGGCGTGAACGCGATGATGTAGCACCGTGGAGGCCAGCGCCGACCTCGTCCTGGCCGAGCGCGACGACGCGGTGGGGATTGCGCGGCTCAACCGTCCGGAGGCGCGCAACGCGCTGACCGGGGAGCTGCTGGCGCGGCTCGCCGGGCTCGTGGAGGAATGGGACGCCGACGAGAGCGTGCGCTGCATCGTGATCGCGGGCGGCGACGAGTTCTTCGCGGCGGGCGCCGACATCAAGGCGATGCGCGACCGCACGTTCCAGGAGTCGATGACGACGCCGACGGCGGGCTACTGGCCGCGACTGGCGAGCTGCGCGACGCCGACCATCGCGGCCGTGTCGGGGTTCGCGTTGGGCGGCGGCTGCGAGCTGGCGCTCCTGTGCGACATGATCGTGGCGTCGGAGACGGCCGAGTTCGGCCAGCCGGAGATCACGCTGGGCATCATCCCCGGCGCCGGCGGCACCCAGCGCCTGACGCGGGTGATCGGAAAGCAGCGGGCGATGGAGATGGTGCTCACCGGCCGGCGCGTCACGGCGGCGGAGGCGTTCGCGATGGGGATCGTGAACACCGTGGCCACGCGCAAGGAGTGGCTGTCCAAGGCCGTCGACCTGGCGCAGGTGGTGGCCCGGCGCCCGCCGGTGGCGGTGCGGCTGGCCAAGCAGGCCGTGCAGGCGGCCGACGAGACGGCGCTGGCCGCCGGACTGGCCTACGAGCGGCGGCTGTACGAGCTGGCGATGGCCACCGAGGACCGCGTGGAGGGCATGACGGCGTTCATCGAGAAGCGCCGGCCGGAGTTTCGCGGGCGGTAGAGCCCGATCGGCGGGGCTACGACCAGAACTCGTCCCAGGCGTAGAGGTCGCGAATGTGCTCCGAACCCTCGGTCACACGGCCGTCCTCGAGCTTGAAGACGAGACACACGTCGGCATCGAGCCGCTTGCCGTCTCGCTCCCCCGTGTTTCGCTGAATGCCGACCACGTTGCCGTCATCGTCCGCGAGCAGGTTCTGCAATTCGGCCTGGAAGGTCCCTCCCGTCCCCTGGCCCAGCTGGCCGAAGTAGGCGAAGGTCGCGTCGCGGCCCTGGTGGTCGCCGGCCAGTGAGCTGCGCCCCGGGGTGTGCCACACGACGCCCTCGTCGAGCAGCTCGGTGAGCGTCTCCATGTCGGCCGAGTTGAAGGCGTCGTAACCGCGCCGAACGATCGCGGCGTTTTCATCTGCGCCCATCGTTTCTCCTCCTGCTCGCTGCTGTCAGTGCGCGTGCGACGCTACTCGGCTCGCGCTTGCCCACGCAAGGCAGCGGCTGGAGGAGTTCCGCGCCAGCGTCAGCTGAACAGCTTGCGGAGGAGGCCCTTCTTCTCCTTGACGGTGCCCTTGACCTGGTCGGCGCGGCCCTCGGCCTGAAGCGAGCGGTCACCCGTGACGGCACCGCCGGCATCCTTCAGCCGGCCCTTGACCTTGTCAGCTGCGCCCTCGGCGCGATCTTCGTTCGGAGTGGTTCCTGTCATGCAGTGGTGGTTCCCGGTGCATTAAGGGCCAAACCGCGGCCCAGCCTCGGCCGAAGGGCCTAGGACCAATTGCCGCTGGTAACCGGGACCGCCGATCGCGCACAATGGCTGGGCCTCACACTCGACTTCGAGGAGCGCCCCATGACCGAGTCACGAACAGCCAGCCAGGAGATCACCGACGAGGTCACCTCATGGCCGGGAGTGGAGGCCGGCCATGGGCGCCGCGGCGAGTTCGCCTTCAAGGTCGGCACCCATGAGATCGGCCACCTGCACGGCGATCACGGCGCCCACTTCTTCTTCCCGAAGGAGGTCTGGGCCGCGCTGTTCGAGCAGGGCCGGGTGGTGGCTCACCCCGTCTTCCCCGACAAGCACGGGCCGGCGGCGCGCAGGATCGCGGGCGAGGACGACGTCCGCGACGTGATCCGGCTGATGCGCGACAACTACGAGCGGGTGGTGGCGCGGTACGGACTGCCCGAGGATGCGAATAGGGTCGGGCCGCCAGCGGCGGCGTAGGGCGGCTGTCGATTTCCGGCCCGTCCGTTCGTCTCTGAGTAGTCCCCAACTGACGACGAAAGGACGCTGCGCATGCTCGGCCGCAAGACCTACACGAAAGAGGAGCTCGACCACGCCAAGACCGCGATCGACCGCCAGGTTGCGGCGTACAAGAAGCTCGTCAAGGCGACAACTGACCCCAAGGCCAGGTCCGCCCTTGAGGCCTTCGAGCCGCTCTTCTTCAACAACCTGACCCTCGTCCTCGACCGCTACTTCGTCCACCGGGTGCGCATGGTCACTGGAAAGGACGGAAACCCCCTCAACGAGGTCGAGCTGCTGTCCGACTCGCTGATGACCAACGGCGGAGTCCTGCGCGGCAACAACGTGATCAAGCTGATTCCCGACGAGTCGGTCCTGAAGCTCGACATCGGCGACCGCATTGGAATCAGCGCAGAGCAGTTCGGACGTCTGTCGAAGGCGTTCTTCGCCGAGATCGAAGCCAAGTTCCGGTAGCTCTGGCGCACCTACCCGGGCTTGCGCGCGATCAGCATCAGGTGATGCCCGAACGGCGCCAGCCGCGGGTTGGACCCGTGCTCATCCAGCCGCCACAGCGCCCGCTGCAGCGGTCGCGGCATTCGCCGCCACGTGTAGGTGACGGCGTGCAGCTCGGGCCGAAGCCCGGCCGCCCGCGCCTCGGCCTCGAGCGCCCGTGGCGACAGCGGTATGTCGTCTGGAGTGCCGTGAACCAGCCGCGCCAGCGCCTCGCTGCGGTTGGCCAGCGCCAGTAGCGCCCCCACCGGGTGCCACAGCCCCGGCTCCACGGCCACCATCGCGCCCCCGGGTCGCAACAGCCGAGCCGCCTCCTCGAAGCAGGGTCCCAGCGGCCCTTGGTATGCGATGTGGTGCAGCGTCAGCCGGTAGAGCACGACGTCGAACGACGACGGCTCCAGCCCGAGCGAGCCCGCCCGCCCGACGAACCCTGAATCGGCTCCCCCCCACTCCACAGCCGCGCGGACCTTCTCCGGATCCAGGTCCACACCGACCAAGCGGAACGCCGGTGCCGGGAACAGGTGCCGCCCCGGTCGCGCGCCGCAG
Organism: Thermoleophilaceae bacterium; assembly: GCA_034664185.1. Taxonomy (GTDB): domain Bacteria; phylum Actinomycetota; class Thermoleophilia; order Solirubrobacterales; family Thermoleophilaceae; genus AC-37. The sequence goes on along the minus strand of JAXDIC010000410.1, from coordinate 3,680 downwards.
CCCACCGACAGCACGTCGCCCCCGCCGGGCGACGGCAGCCGCCGGTCGAGCAGCTCCCGCTCGCGCCGGTGCATCTGCTCGTACTGGAGCTCGAGCGTCTCGGTGCTCGACAGCCGGTCGAGCACGTTGTCGGGGCTGTAGTCCTCGCTCAACCGGCCCGCGAGTATCTCAGTGGCTGGCCGGCGTGGCCTCGCGGCTGTGGTACGTCGTGCCGTAGACCGGCACCTTCCACTGGAGGCGCCAGCGGCCGCCGCCGGTGGGCAGGTAGACGCGGAAGTAGCGTGAGCCCCCGCCCACCGTCACCTGCTTCACCGTCGCCCACGGCTTCTTGGACGACGCGCGCCGCTGGATCTCGATCTGCTGGCTGCTGGTAGCCGCGCGCGCCGCGCCGAACACCTGCACGCCGCTGCCCGCCTTGATCACCCAGATCGGCAGCCGGTAGGCCGCCAGGCTCGGCTTGGCCTTGCCGTTGTTGAACCGCAGGCCGGTGTTGAACGTGCGAGGGTCCTTCGGGTCGGTCAGCTCGAACTGCGCCACCGAGCGCACGCGCGGGTCCAGGTAGGCGATCCACTCGGCCTCGTTCAGCCAGGCGGCCTGCACGGCCGGGGAAACGCCGATCGAGTCAGGCGGGTTGGTCTGCACGCCGTACTCCGTGAGGAAGACGGGGGTCTGCGAGGGCAGCCTGCCGCGCCCGGCCGCCACCCGGAGCAGGTTCTCCAGCGACCGGATCTGCGACAGCGGCAGGTCGTTCGGGCCCGCGTGCGCGGTGGGCGCGCCGACGGCGGCGCGCGTGTAGGGATGGGTGCTCACCCCCGAGACGTTGAAGCTGCGGAACGAGCCGCCGCAGCCCACGCGCGAGGCGGCGCTGCCCTTGAGCGGCTTGCCCCCGCTGTCCAGGCAGAAGAGCGTGCGGTAGAACGCCAGCGGCGCCTGCGTGCGGGTGGAGAGCGAGCCGCTGGTCTGGCCGATCGGCCCCGTCTCCCCCAGGAGCAGCTGGTCGCCGCCGTGCCCGGTCGTGGCCAGCCCGTCGGCCCCGGCGTAGAACAGGCCGCGGTAGATCGCCGGCGATGCCTGCACCGGATGCTTCTTCGACCCCGTGTACTGCGGGGTCAGCCACGAGCCCAGGTTGGGCTCGTTCCAGAGGGTCCAGCGGCCCACGCGCGGCAGCCCCGCGTAGCTGCCCGAGTAGCGCTTGCCCACCGCGGTGACGAAGGCGCCGAACTGGGCCGCGTCCGGCCGGCAGGTGTGGATCCGCTTGTTGTTCTTGGAGCAGTGAGACGCCCAGTGCGGGATGGGACCGGTGGGATTCAGCAGCATGTTCAGCCCCCGCGCGCCCGCCTCCTTGACGAGGGCGTCGAGCTGGTCGAACGCACCGGCCGGGTAGGCGGCGGGGTCGGTGGCGTCGAAGCTCGGCCGGGTCGTGGACGCCGGGTCGGGCGCGAAGCGCGACCAGATGACCAGCACCCGCACCGTGTCGGCCCCCAGCGACTTGACCTCGTCCAGCGTGCGCTGACGGAGCGCGTCGTCGCCGGTCAGGAGCAGGCGGTCGTCCTGGAAGATCGACTCCTGGGTGGTGGACGAGTGCGCCGGCCCGGCGGAGCCGAGCAGGACCGCCCCAAGCAGGGCGCAGAGGACCGTGATGTAGCGAACCACTCGGGACATGGCATGGAACGGCGGAAGACGCTGCGTATGGGGAGGCCTGCGGAAAAACACCCCATCACCAGCGGAGTTGCGCGCCGCATCTATGATGCCGCGGCCTTGACCCCCGCCGTCCGATGACTGTATCGCCGCAGCGCCTGGGCGTGGTGGGCGCCGGCACCATGGGCGCCGGAATCGCCCAACTGGGCGCGCTCGCGTCGATCGACACCGTGCTCTACGACGCCTTCCCCGAGGCCCTGGAGCGCGGCCGCGCCAAGGTCGAGGAGGGCCTGCGCAAGGGAGCGGAACGCGGTCGCTGGAGCGCCGAGGAGGCGGAGGGAGCCCTGGGCCGGCTGCGCACCACCGGGTCGCTGGACGACCTGGCCGACCGCGAGCTGGTGATCGAGGCCGCTCCCGAGCGCCCCGACCTCAAGCGCGAGCTGTTCCAGCAGCTCTCGGAGGTGTGCGCGGCCGACGCCGTGCTGGCCACCAACACCTCCTCGATCCTGGTCACCTCGCTGGCGTCCGCCGCGGCGCATCCGGAGAACGTCGTGGGCATGCACTTCTTCAACCCGCCGCCGCTGATGAAGCTGGTGGAGATCATCGCGGCCGCGCAGAGCGGCCAGCGCGCGGTGGAGCTGGCCACCGGCTGCGCCGAGGCGATGGGCAAGCGCGCGATCGTGGCCCAGGACGGGCCGGGCTTCCTGGTCAACCGCTGCAACCGCCCCTTCGGCGCGGAGGCGCTGCGCATGCTGCAGGAGGGGATGGCCAGCGTCGAGCAGATCGACCGCATCTACCGGCTGGGCGGCGGCTTCCGGATGGGGCCCTTCGAGCTGATGGACCTGGTCGGGATCGACGTGGGCTTCGAGGTGGCCAAGTCGTTCAACGCCCAGAGCTTCGGGGAGCCGCGCTGGAAGCCCAGCCCGCTGCAGGAGCGGATGGTGGCCGCCGGCCGCCTGGGCCGGAAGTCCGGCCGCGGCTGGTACGACTACTCGGGCGACGGCCCCCACCGCCCGGACGACCCCGATCCGCTGGAGCCCGGCGGCGGCGACGGCCGGCGCGTGGCCATCGACGGCTCGGGCACGCTGGCCCGCGAGCTCCGCCAGCGCGCGGTCAAGGCTAGGTTCGACGCTCGCGAGCCCGACGCGTTCGGCGGCGCGGAGGAGCCGGAGCTGATCGTGGACGCCGCGGTGCCGGCGCCGGTGTCGGACCTCGGGGTCCCCACGCTCGGCGGCCCGCCGCTGATCGCCCTGTGTGCCGACCGGCCGCTGTACCTGCGCGGCGATCCCGACGCCGTGGGCTTCCATCTGCTGCCCCCGCTGGACGGCTGCCGCCTGGTGGAGCTCACCGGCCCGCGGAGCGAGCAGGCCGAGCGCTTCTTCGCGGCCCTCGGCTTCCACCACGAGTGGGTCCAGGACGCTCCGGGCCTGGTGCTGGGACGGGTCGTCTCCCAGCTGGTGAACGAGGCGGCGTTCGCGATCGGCGAGGGCGTCGGCTCCGCCGAGGACGTCGACGAGGGCCTGAAGCTGGGCATGAACCACCCGCGCGGCCCGGTGGAGTGGTCGCGCTCGATCGGGCTCGATCACGTGGTGGGCACGCTCGCCAGCCTGCATGAGGAGCGCTACCGCGTGGCGCCGCTGCTGCTGCGCGGGGCCATCTAGAGTTGGGCCGGCCATGCGTGCGGTGACCTTCCAGGAGCCCGGTCGGGTCGAGGTCGAGGAGCGGCCGGACCCAGAACTGCTCGCGCCCGACGACGCCGTCGTGCGCGTGGACGCCAGCGGCATCTGCGGCTCCGACCTGCACATCAACCACGGCCGCGTGAAGCTCGATCCCGGCTTCACGATCGGGCACGAGTACGTGGGCACCGTGGTGGCAGCGGGCGACGCCGTGACCGGCGTGTCCGAAGGCGACCGCGTGCTGGGCACCTTCCACACCGCCTGCGGTACCTGCTTCTTCTGCCGCCGGGGCATCTACCAGAAGTGCGACGAGGCACGGGTGTTCGGCCACGGCGCCACGCTGGGCTCGCTGCAGGGCACCCAGGC
>JAXDIC010000303.1:0-5400 GCA_034664185.1 Thermoleophilaceae bacterium | reverse complement strand
CGTAGATCGTCATCGCCGTGACCAGCGGCGCCGTGACCAGGAAGCTGACGACCGACGGGAGGATCAGCACTGCCAGCGACGGCGTCTTGTCGTAGTGGGAGAACAGCTGCCCCAGCCCGACACCCGAGAGGATGAGCTGGATCGGGACGACCACCGCGGCGGCGATCGCGAGGAACTTGCCGAAGTTCCGGAAGTAGGTGCCGAACCCGTCGCTGAGCAGCGCGCCCAGGTCGCGCGGGCGGCGCAGGTCGACCGAGTTGGGGGTGCTCACGCCGCCGCGACGCTGAGGCCGCGATAGGCCTCGGCCAGGCGGCCGATCCCCTCCGCGATCTCGTCCGGCCGCACGCCGGAGTACGCGAGCCTGAACGTGTTGAGCCCGCCCTCGATCAGGAAGTCGGTGCCCTTCACGAAGATCACGCCACGGTCGCGCGCCGCGGCGGCCAGCGCGTCCACGTCGGCTCCCTCGGGCAGCTCCACCCAGAGGAAGTAGCCGCCCTCGGGCGGGGTGAACCGGGCCTCGGGCAGCTCACGCTCGAGCGCCTGGCAGGTGGCGTCGCGGCGCTCGCGCAGCGCGTGCTTTACGGTCTCGATCGAGCGCGCGAGCGCACCGGAGCGGCAGAAGTCGGCAACGATTGCCTGGGCCACCATGTTCGGGGAGATGTAGGTGCCGGTGGCGCGCTGCTCAATGGCGGCGATGGCAGCCTTGGGCCCCACGAGGTAACCGGTCCTGATGCCGGGGCAGACCGTCTTGGAGAACGACGACGCGTACACCACGCGGTTCTCGGTGTCGAGCGACAGCATGGTGGGCAGCGACTCGCCCTCGAAGCGCAGCTCGCCGTACGGGTCGTCCTCGAAGACGAAGAACTCGTAGCGGGCGGCCAGCTCCAGCAGGCGCCGGCGCTTCTCCAGCGACAGCGTGGAGCCCGCGGGGTTGTGGAAGTTGGGGATGATGTGGGCGAGCTTGGGCCGGGCACCGGCCTCGAGCGCGTGTGCCAGCGCCTCGACGTCCACGCCGTCCTCCTGCATCGGGATGGCGAGGAGGTCGGCGCGCAGCTCGCGCAGGGCCAGCAGCGTGCGGTCATAGGTGGGGGCCTCGACCACGACGGTGTCGCCCTCGTGCACCATGAGCTGGAACAGGAAGGCGTCGGCCTGCATCGATCCGTTGGTGGCGATGACCTGCTCGCGGTCCACCCCGTGCCGCTCGGCGATCCAGTCGCGAAGCGGTCCGTACCCGCCCGCGGTGCCGTACGAGAACGCGCCCTTCGGGTCGGCCTCGAACGCGCGCTGCGCGGCCGCGCGCAGGTCGTCTACGGGCACGATGTCCAGCGACGGCGCGCCACGGGCGAACGTGATCGGGGAGGCGGCTTCCACAACGGCCACGATAACGGTGTCGCCTGCCATTCGGTCAGGAGAGGCACGCGAAGCCCTCCGATGTCAGGTCTAGCATCGGTCGACCGATGCCCCGGGCAGGTGCCCCATCCGTTCATCCAGTCGACCCCGCGGGCGTTCGCATCGACCGCCTGGAGGCGTGCGTGCGCGCGCTCGACCCGGGCAGCCGCGCGCTGCTCGACCTCTCGGTGCGGCGGCGCCTGCGAGACGACGACATGGCGCCGGTCCTGCGCATCGACCCGTTCAACCTCGCCTGGCGCCGCGCGCGGGCCATCGAGCACCTCGCCACGCAGCTCCAGCTGGACGACCCCGCCGGCATCGCGGCGGTGCGCGCCGCGCTGCCGCGGGTGGGCGACCATGCGTGGGGAGTTCCGCTGGCCATCGAGGCCAACCAGCCCGCGCGGCCGGAGCCGCAGCCGGAACAGCCGGCCAAGGCCGTCCTCCAGCAGACGCGCGCAGCCCTCGCGCCGCGCACGCCGCCCGCCATCCTGCCGGTGCGCCACCTCCCTCCGCAGCCGCCGGACCGCCTGCGGGCCGCGGTCTCCGCCGCTCGCACCGCGGCCGCCGCCCGACCCGAAACCGTGCGCGCCGCGGCGCGCGGCGCGCTCCTGGCCGGCGCCGGCGCGCTGGTCAGCCGGATGTTCTCCCGCCGCCGCCGACGGCGGCGGTTCTAGCCCTCAGACGCCGGCGCCAACGATCTCGGCCGCGATCTCCGCGACCTGCGTGGGCGTCCGCCCCACCCGCACGCCCTTGGCCTCCAGCGCCTCGGCCTTGGCCTGAGCGGTGCCCTTCGACCCGGAGATGATCGCGCCGGCGTGGCCCATCGTCTTGCCCGGGGGGGCCGTGAAGCCGGCGATGTAGGCCACCACCGGCTTGTCCACGTTGTCGGCGATGTAGTCGGCCGTGCGCTCCTCCTCCTCGCCGCCGATCTCGCCGCACATCACGATCAGCTCGGTCTCGGGATCGGAGTTGAACAGCTCGATGATCTCGATGAACGACGAGCCCACGATCGGGTCGCCGCCGATGCCGACGATGCTGGAGTTGCCGAACCCGCGCTGGGCCAGCGTGTTGCCGATCTGGTAGGTCAGCGTGCCCGACCGCGAGACCAGGCCCACGTTGCCCTCGGAGAAGAAGTGCGCGGGGACGATTCCCACGTTGGCCTTGCCGGGCGACAGGATGCCCGGGCAGTTGGGACCGATCAGCCGTGTGTTCCCGCGCCGCAGGTGCGTGTACACGCGCAGCATGTCGTGGACCGGGATCCCCTCGGTGATGCAGATGACCAGCTCGACGCCGGCGTCGGCCGCCTCGAGGATCGCGTCGGCCGCGAAGCGCGGCGGCACGAACACCATGCTGGTGTTGGCGCCGGTCTCTGCCACGGCGTCGTGCACCGTGTTGAAGATCGGGACGCCCTCCACGTCCTGCCCCGCCTTGCCGGGCGTCACTCCGGCCACCAGATCGGTGCCATAGCGGCGGTTGTTCATGCCGTGGAAGCTGCCCTCGCGACCGGTCAGGCCGGACACCACCAGCTTGGTCTCCTTGCCCACGAGGATGCTCACGACGCGGGCTCCCCGGAGCGCGCCAGCTCCACCACGCGCTCCGCCGCGCCGTCCATCGTCTTCTCGATGTGGACGTTGGGCAGGTTGGCCTCGGCCAGGATCGCCCGTCCCTCCTCGTCGTTGGTCCCGTCGATGCGCACGACGAACGGCACCTTCACGTCCACCTGTCCGAACGCGGCGACCAGCCCCCGCGCCACCTCGTCGCCGCGGGTGATGCCGCCGAAGATGTTGAACAGCACGGCCCGAACGCTGGGGTTGGACAGGATCACCTCGACCGCGTCCACGATCGCCTCGGCCTTGGAGCCGCCGCCGGCGTCGAGGAAGTTGGCCGGCCGGCCGCCGGCCTGGGCCACCACATCGAGCGTGGACATGACGAGGCCGGCTCCGTTGCCCAGGATGCCGATGTCCCCGTCGAGCTTCACGAAGGTCAGCCCGCGCTCCTTGGCCATCCGCTCCTGCGGGTCCTCGGAGCCGACGTCGCGGAACGCGGCCGTGTCGGGGTGCCGGAACAGCGAGTTGCCGTCGATCGTGACCTTCGCGTCGAGGGCCACCACCTGGCGGTCGCCGGTCACCAGCAGCGGGTTGACCTCGGCCAGCAGGGCATCCTCGGCGACGAACGCCTGGTAGAGCTTCGAGAGCAGCGCGCCCACCGGCCGCACGACGTCCTCGGCGATCCCCGCGCCGAACGCCAGCCGGCGGCCGTGGAAGTCCTGGAAGCCGATCAGCGGGTCCACGTGTACGCGGACGATCGCGTTGGGGTCGGTGGCCGCGATCTCCTCCACGTCCATCCCGCCCATGCGCGAGAGCATCGCCATCGGCTGCTTGGCGGTGCGGTCCAGCAGGATGGCGGCGTAGTACTCCTCGGCGATGTCCGACGCGCGCTCCACGTAGAGCTCGTGCACGGTGAACCCGCGGATGTCCATGCCGAGGATCGCGCCTGAGTGCTCCTCCACCTCCGCCCGGTCCTTGGCCAGCTTGATGCCGCCCGCCTTGCCGCGCCCGCCGATCAGCACCTGAGCCTTGACGACCACCGGGTAGCCCAGTTCCTCGGCCGCTTCCACGGCCTCCTCGACGGTCGTGGCGGGACGACCCTCGGGCACGGGGACCCCGTGCTTGGCGAAGAGCTGCTTTCCCTGATATTCGAGGAGGTCCACGAATTCCTAGAATGGTGCGCGTGGCGCGTCTACCGGCGGGCAGGCCGGCGGGCGGGCACCCTATCGAAAACGCCATTCCACCCCGCGAGGAGAACAGTTGCCCCTACCCAAGGATGTACGTTTCGTCACGTTCGACTGCTACGGGACGCTCATCGACTGGGAGCTGGGCGCGTACGACGCCTACCAGGCGGAGGCTTCGCGGGACGGCTTCACGATCGATCGCAACACCCTCATCCCGCTCTTCCTGAAGATCCAGCGCGAGATCGAGAGCGGCTCCTACGAGCTGTACGCGGAGGTGCTGCGGCGCACGGCCGTGCGCTCCGCCAAGGAGCTGGACTGGGATCTGGAGCCCTCCCGCTCGGGCTTCCTGCCCGCCAGCGTGCCGCGCTGGCCGGCGTTCCGTGAGACCAACGCCCAGCTCGAGCGCTTCGCCAAGAAGTACGAGATCGGGATCCTGTCGAACATCGACGACAAGCTGCTCGGCGCCACCCGGCGCCACTTCCGGGTCGACTTCGACCTGGTGGTCACCGCCCAGCAGGTGCGCAGCTACAAGCCCGACCCCGCCCACTTCAAGGAGTGCGCGCGCCGGATCGGCGGCAAGTCGGGCTGGGTCCACATCGCCAGCGGCTACGAGACGGACGTCGAGCCGCTCCTGAAGATGAGGGTCCCCGTGATCTGGGTCAACCGCCGCGGGCAGAAGCTGGAGCCCAACCAGAAGAAGCCGACGGAGGAGGTCAAGACCCTCCGCGACGCCGCCAAGCTCCTCAAGGTGGCGTAGCCCAGATCCGATGCGGGCGGTCGCCGTCCACCAGGACGCGATCGTGGTCACCAGCCGGCTGTGGCAGACCACGGCCACCGCAATCCGCCACGGCGACGAGGCGCTGCTGGTCGACTCGCCGTACTTCCCCGACGAGCTTGAGCTGCTCCCCACCCTGCTGGCCCAGGCCGGCTTCAGCCCCAGCGGCCTGCTGGCCACGCACGCCGACTACGACCACCTGCTGGGCCGCCTGGCGTTTGCGGACCTGGCCCTTTGGATGGGCGAGTCCACCGCCGAGCGGCTGCAGGCGGAGCCCGGCACCGCGCAGCGCGAGCTGCGCGACGCCGACGCCGAGCACTACGTGACGCGACCGTCGCCGTTGTCGCTGGGCGCGTTCCAGGCGTTGCCGGTGCCCGGTTACGTGGGCCTGGGCGACGTCGAGGTCGAGCTGCACCCGGCGGAGGGGCACACGCGCGACGGAACGGCGCTCCTCGCCCGCGAAGCCGGCGTGCTGGTGTGCGGCGACTACCTCTCTGACGTGGAG
>JAXDIC010000298.1:0-12644 GCA_034664185.1 Thermoleophilaceae bacterium | reverse complement strand
TGGGACGGGTACTTCCTCGTCCGCGACTACAAGAGCGGCAGGACCGTGCACGCGGTGGCCACGTGGGAGCGCGACCGGCGCCTGCAGGTCGCCCTCTACATGCTGGCGGCGCGCGAGCTGCTCCAGCTGGAGCCGGCGGGCGGCGTCTACGTGCCGCTGGCGGGCAAGAAGCGCCAGCAGCGGGGGATCGTGCTCGAGGACGTGCGCGAGGAGTTGGGCCAGGGCTTCGGCGAGCGCGACTTCAAGAGCCGCGAGGAGATCGAGGAGCAGCTCGACCGCGCCCGCGAGCGGGCGCTGGAGCTGGCCGGCCGCATGCGCTCGGGCGACGTCAGGCCGTGCCCGGGGACGTGCGCTTGGAACGGCGGCTGCTCCTATCCGTCGATCTGCCGGGTGGAGCGGTGAGCGTCGAGCTGACCGCCGAGCAGCGCGTGGCCGTGGAGCGCCGCGACGGGTCGCTGTTCGTCCGCGCCGGCGCGGGCAGCGGCAAGACGCGCGTGCTGGTCGAGCGGTTCGTGGCGGCGGTGTGCCAGGACGGCCTTCCGGTGGAGCGCGTCCTGGCCATCACGTTCACGGAGAAGGCGGCGTCCGAGATGAAGTCGCGCGTGCGCCGCCGGCTACTTGAGCTGGGCGAGCGCGACCGCGCCCGCGAGGCCGAGGCCGCCGCCATCTCCACGATCCACGCCTTCTGCTCGCGCCTGCTGCGCGCCAACGCGCTGGCGGCCGGGCTCGACCCGGAGTACGTCGTGCTGGACGAGCCGGCGGCCGCCCGCATCGCGATCGACGCCTTCGACGCCGCCCTGGAGCGGTTCCTGGACGAGGCCGGCGCCACCGAGGCGCTGGACCTGGCCGCCACCTACACGCCCGACCGCCTGCGCGCGATGGTCACCACGGTGCACGGACGGCTGCGAAGCCAGGGCAAGCCGCCGGCGCTCGACCCCATAGAGCCCCCGCCGCCCGACGGCCAGCGCGCCCGACTTACGCGCGCGGTGGTCCAGGCGCTGCTCGAGCTGCGCCCGCAGGCCGGTCAGGGCAAGGCCACGATCGACAAGGCCCTCGGCACGCTGGAGCGCTGCGGTCGCTTCCTCGGTGCGCTCCCGGACGTGGAGATCGCCGACCCGGCCGACCTGGCCGAGCTGGCGGTGAAGCCGGGATCCGCCAAGGCGCTGCACACCCCGGTCTTCGAGGAGCTGGCCGCCGCGCACGCGGCCTACCTGGCCTACTGCGAGGCCACCCGCGCGGCGGCGGACCACGCGCTGCTCGCCCGCCTCCTGGAGCTGTTCGCGGCCCGCTACGCCGAGCTGAAGGAGGGTCGCTCGGCGCTGGACTTCGACGACCTGGAGCTGCGCGCGCGCGACCTCCTCCTGTCGCAGCCGGGCGTGCGCGACGCGCTCCGCCAGCGCTACGCGCAGGTGATGGTCGACGAGTTCCAGGACACCAACCTGCTCCAAATCGAGATCCTCGACCTGATCGCGCAGGGAAACCTGTTCGCGGTCGGCGACGAGGACCAGTCGATCTACAGCTTCCGCCACGCGGACGTCCAGCTGTTCCGCGACCGCCGCGCGGCGGCCGAGCAGGACGGCCGCGCGGCCACCCTCCGCACCAACTTCCGCAGCCGGCCGGAGATCCTCGCGGCCATCGACGCGACGTTCGCGGCGGTGTGGGCCGAGCGCGGCTTCGAGCCGCTCGTACCGCCTGACGGCCCGGCGCCCGACGGTGCGCCCCGGCTGGAGCCCAGCGTGGAGCTGCTCCTGGTGGACAACCAGCGCAAGCGCTGGGAGGACGCGCTCGGGGAGGATCCGTTCGGCCCAACCCTGGGCGACGTGCCGTGGCGGGCGGCGGAGGCACGCCTGTTGGCCGAGCGGATCTCCCAGGTCGCCGGACCGGAGCGGCCCTACCGGTACGGGGAGGTGGCCATCCTCATGCGCGCCGGCAGCGACATGGCCGTGTACGAGCGCGCTCTGGTGGAGCGCGGCATCCCGGCGTATGCCCATGGCGCTCGCGGTTGGTGGGAGGCGCAGCAGGTGGGCGACCTGCGGGCGTACCTGGCGGCGCTGGCCAACCCGCTGGACGAGCTGGCGCTGGTCACGGTGCTGGCGTCGCCGCTCGCCGGCGTGTCGCTGGGCGGGGTCGCCTGCCTGAGGCTGCGCGCACGGGCGCTCGGCCGCGGCCTCTGGTGGGCGCTGGAGGCGGGCTTCCTGCCCGGCGGGGACGGGTCGGGCGACCTGGCCGAGGCCATCGAGCCATCCGATCGCGAGCGGCTGGCCGCCTTCGTGCCGCGCTTCGCCGAGGAGCGCGCGCGTGCGCCGCGGCTGTCGATCGAGGCGCTGATCGACCGGGCGGTGACCGACTCGGGCTACGACCGCGTGGTGCTCGCGATGCCGGCCGGCGACCGCCGGCTGGCCAACGTGCGCAAGCTGATGCGCCTGGCGCGGCGCTTCGAGGCGGACAGCGGCCGCGACGTGCGCCGGTTCATCGACCACCTGGACGAGCGGCGGCTGCTGGGGGCGCGCGAGGGCGAGGCGCCGGTCGAGGGCGAGTCGCGCGACCCGGCCGTGCGGCTGATGACCGTGCACGGAGCCAAGGGCCTTGAGTTCCCGGTGGTGTGCGTGGCGGACCTCGGCCGCACCGCCCGCGGCGACTCCGGCAGCGGGCTGGAGGTGTCGCAGGACGGCCGCGTGGGGCTGCGGCTGGCATCGCTCTCGGGCGACAGCCGCGGGGCGCTCGAGTGGGAGCGCCTGAAGGAGGAGCAGACCGCGCGCGCCGAGGAGGAGGAGCGGCGGATCTACCACGTGGCCATGTCGCGCGCGCGGGAGCACCTGATCCTGCGCGGGGCGATCGACGCCGAGAAGTGGGCGGAGCCGCGGCCGCTGGGCGCGCCGGCCGACTGGATCTGGCGGGCGCTGGCGCCGGGGGCGAAACAGCTGCTCACGGACTCTTCGGTGGGCGTGGACGTGCGCGAGGTGGAGGGGATAGGCGAGCTGCGGGTGCGCGGGGTCCTGTGCACGCCCGCCAACGTGGACGAGCTGCTGCCGGGCGGCCGCGTCCCGGGCGCGCCGTCGCCAAGCGCGCCCGCCGCGGAGCCGGGGGCCGAGCCTGCGGCAGTGCCGCCGCCGGCTTTCACCGGCGTGCCCGCGCCCCGCTCGCTCCCGATCGCCCGGCTCAGCTACTCGGCGCTGGAGGGCTACAACCGCTGCGGGTACCGCTTCTACCTCGAACGTGTCGCGGGGCTGCGGGGGCCGGACCGCACGCCCGCGCTGGCCCGCGCCGCCGCCCGGGGCGCCAGCCAGCTGACGCTCTCGTTCGACGAGCGACCGGCGGCGCCCGCCGAGCCGGCCGGGGTGTCGGCGCTCCTGCGCGGAACGATCGTGCACGAGCTGCTCGAGCAGCTCGACTTCGCCCAGCCGGCGCCGCCCCCGATCGAGGACGTGGAGGCTCGCCTGGAGGCCCACGGCGCGCCGGTCACCCCGGAGGAGGTGGACCGCGTCCGCGGGCTGATCGCCGCCTTCGCCGGGTCGCCCCTCCGCCAGCGGGTGGCCGCCGGCCGCCGCGCGCGGCGCGAGCTGCCGTTCGCGTTCGAGCTGGAGGTGGCGCCGGACGCCCCGCAGTCGCTGCTCGTCAACGGCGTCGTGGACGTCCACGTCGAGGAGGCCGACGGCGTGCTCGTGGTCGACTACAAGACCGACCCGCTGGACGGCGCCGACCCGGCCCCGATCGTGGCCGACCGCTACTCCACGCAGCGCCTGGTCTACGCCCTCGCCGCGCTGCGCTCCGGAGCGGCGCGCGCCACCGTCGCCTACTGCTTCCTCGAGGCGCCTGACGCGCCGGTCGAGGAGACGTTCGAGGCGGCCGACGCGCCCGCGCTCGAGTCGCGCCTGCTCGAGCTTGCGGCAGGCGTCCTGGACGGGCGCTTCGAGCCCACCGACGAGCCGCACCGCGAGCTGTGCCTGACCTGCCCCGGCCGCGCGGCCCTGTGCGTTTGGGGACCGGACCGCACTCTTCGGGAACATCCGAGCGCCGCCGTACCCTCCTGAAATGACGGAGCAGGTGCGCGATCGCGCGCGCGAGACCGCTGGAGTGCCCGGCTACCCGGGGCCGTTCGCGGTCGGGCGCTACTCGGGCAAGCTGCGCGAGTGGATGCGCCAGCGCGCGCGGGTGTGCCTGATCGGCGAGGTCACCGGCGTGCGCATCGGCACCGGGCCCAACGTCTACTTCGAGCTGCGCGATGCCGACGGCGCCATGCCCTGCGCCATGTGGCGCACGGACTTCGACCGGCTCGGGCTGGGCGCCGACGAGCTGCACGACGGCGTCGAGGTGGTGGCCGCGGGTGGCCCGGACTTCTACCCGGGCAGCGCCAGCGCGTCGCCGCGCTTCGCGTTCCGGGTCCAGGACCTGCGGCTGGCCGGCGAGGGCGACCTGCTGGCGCGGCTGGCCCGCCTGCGCCGGCAGCTGGCGTCCGAGGGCCTGTTCCAGCCGCAGAAGCTGCTGGCGCGGTCGCCGCTGCCGCGCCGCATCGGCGTCGTCACCGCGCAGGGCAGCGCCGCCCGGCGCGACTTCCTGGCTGGTCTCGAGCGGCGCGCCTGGCGCGGCACCATCGTCTGGGCCTACGCGCCCGTGCAGGACCGCCGCGCCGCGCCGGCCATCGCCGCGTCCATACGCGACCTGGCCGCCTACGCGCGGGTCGACACCATCGTGGTCACCCGCGGCGGCGGCAGCATCGCCGACCTGTGGGCGTTCTGCGACGAGACGCTGTGCCGCACGGTCGCGCTCACGCCCGTCCCGGTCATCAGCGCGGTCGGGCACGACGTGGACCGCACGCTGATCGACGACGTCTCCGCCGTCTGCTGCTCCACGCCCACGCACGCGGCCGAGGCCGCGGTGGGCGTCGACTGCGCCGCCGCGGCCGCCGGCCTGGCCGCCGGCGCCGTGCGCATCCACGCCGCCGGACGGGCTGCGGTGGTCAGCCGCGCGCGGGCGCTGGCGGGCAGCTCGCGGGCGCCGCGCGAGCACCTGGACCGTCACCGCCGCCGCTTCCATCAGCTCGCGCGCGAGATGCGCGCGGCCACCGCGCGCGGCCTGGGCGACCGGCTCGAGTTCCAGCGCCGCATCGCCGGCGCGGTCATGCGGCGCAAGGGCGCGGCCGCGCAGGCGGCCACGCACGCGGAGCGCCGCCGGCTGGCCACTCGCTCCGCCGGCCTCGACCGTGCGGCTAGCGCCGCGGCCGAGCGCCGCGCCCAGTGGCTCGCGCGCGCCGGGGCGGCGCTGCGCGCGCACGACCCCGAGCGCACCCTGGAGCGCGGGTACGCCCTCGCGCTCGACTCGGCGGGCGAGCCGCTGCCGCACGCCGCCGCGCTCCGCCAGGCCCAGAGCTTCGACCTGCGAATGCGCGGCGGCACCGTGCCCGCGCGGGTCGGTCGACCGGAACCCGAGGAGGACGAATGAGCACCGACACGATGACCTACGAATCCGCCGTCGAGCGCCTGGAGCAGATCATCGCCCGGCTCGATTCGAACCAGGCCGGCCTGCGCGAGACGCTGGAGCTGTGCGCCGAGGGCAAGGGCCTGATCGAGTTCGCCGCGGGCGAGCTGGACGCCGTCGGGCAGGGCCTGGAGGAGCTGCGCCTGGACGAGCTGATCCAGCGGCTGGAGGCCAATGGCCAGCCGCCGGCCCCCTCGCCTGGCTGAAAACCGTCTTTCCGTCGGGGGTCGCCCTTACCTTGGGCTCGATCCGTCCCGCTAGACAGGGAGACCCGACACCCCATGCCCCTCTGCTTCATCGAGCCACAGGAAGCGATCCGCGTGGTCGCGGAGTCCGTCGGTCGCGAGGCACGCCGGCAGCTGCTGGGCGAAGTGGTCCGCGCGTGGGTCGACGAGATACCCGACGACGAGCTGGAGGTCCACTACGCCAAGGCGGTCGACGACCTCGACGACGACGACCTCTCGATGCTCGCCGCGTGGCACGCCGCGCTGGAGGTGGGTCAGCCGGTCGCCAACAAGGAGTTCCTTCTCAAGGCGTTCTCCGGGCTGGGTGAGCACCGGCGCGAGGCGCTCCAGATCGCGGCCGGCTTCCGCGGCGACGAGGCGTTCGACGGCGGCGTCAGCGAGGAGCAGGCTCTCGCCACCGTGCTGCCGTGGCTGTCGGAGCCGCGGTGCATCGACCTCGCCGCCGAGGCGGTGCAGATCTACTGCTGGGACCGCCTCGGGTCTGAGAACTAAGCTCGATCGCGGGCGCTGCAAACCGTCGCATCTCGGCGTCCTCGGGGTTGGGCCGTGCAGAGCACTGACCCAACCCCTGCGTCCTTGAGCTGCTCGGTTTTCGCACCCGTTCCGAGCCCTAGGGGCGAGTTTTCATGGCTGCTGACTTCTTCGTGACGTGCGTATCCGCAGGCGATCCGTTGCTCCCTGGCTCGTTGCCGCCGTTCTCGTCGCCATCTTCGTCCTCGGGCGGGGGGACGGCGGTGGGCTCGGCTTCGACGGGGCTCCCAGTGCCCGCGTCCAGCGGGTCGTGGATGGCGACACGGTCAGGCTGGTCGGACTCGGCAGCGTCCGGCTGATCGGGATCAACACACCCGAGGTCTATGGCCACGTGGACTGCTACGGGCCGGAGGCGTCCGCGTTCGCCAAGTCGGTGCTGCACCCGGGATCCGAGGTGCGCTATCGCGTCGGCACCGAGGCGCACGACCGCTACGGGCGCCTGCTGGCCTACGTGTGGCTCCCGGACGGGCGCCTGTTCAACCGGATGCTGGCCGAGGGCGGCTACGCGCGAACCCTCACGATCGCGCCCAACGACCAGCTCGCCCCGGCGTTCGGCAGAGCAACGGCGGACGCCCGCCGGGCTCACCGCGGCCTGTGGAGCCGCTGCGCGACCTAGGCCGATGAGTCCCGCCCAGCCGGGCGGTCTACACGGACAACCACGATGATTGGCCGCGCGCCGATTGCCACTGCTCAGGAGGGACCATGCCAAGACTGACGTTCGACATCTCGATGTCACTGGACGGCTTCATCGCCGGGCCCAACCCGCGCCTGGACGAGCCGCTGGGCGACGGCGGCAACCAGCTCCACGAGTGGGTCTTCCGCCTGGCCAGCTGGCGCGAGTCCCACGGGCAGACCGGCGGCGAGACGGGCGAGGACGACGCGGTGGTCGAGGAGTCCACCAGCAACGTCGGGGCCCACCTGATGGGCAGGCGGATGTTCGGCGGCGGCGAGGGCCCGTGGGGCGACGAGCCGTGGGAGGGCTGGTGGGGCGACGACCCGCCGTTCCACGTCCCGGTGTTCGTCCTGACCAACCATCAGCGCGAGCCGCTGGTCAAGCGGGGCGGGACCACGTTCCACTTCGTCACCCACGGCATCGAGGCCGCGCTCGAGCAGGCCCGGGCGGCCGCCGGCGACCGGGACGTGGCGATCGCCGGCGGCGCCGACGTCGTGCAGCAGTACCTGAGGGCCGGGCTGGTCGACGACTTCCAGGTCCATGTCGCTCCCGTCCTGCTCGGTGGCGGCACGCGGCTGTTCGGCGATCTCGGCACCGAGCTGCCCGAGCTCGAACGCACCCGGGTGATCGACTCGCCGACCGTCACCCATCTCCGGTACCGCGTGGTGAAGTGAGCGCTAAGCGTCCTGCGGGACCAGCGGCGCCGGCGGGCGCACCCGCGCGACCAGCGCCTCCAGCCGCAGCGGCGCGAAAACGGCCAGCGTGAGGACCGCCGCCAGCGGCAGCGACCACGCCAGGTAGAACGCGTTGACCAGCCCGGCGTCCTTCATCGGCGCCACCACGTAGGTCATCGCCGCGATGGCCGCGATGGCGAACCCGGAGAGGACGGGCACGCGACGCCGCAGCCCCTCGTAGGCGATCAGCGCGACGAGGAAGGGCGCGTGGTGGTAGCTGTAGGTGAGCGGGTCGAGGATGCAGCGCACCAGGAAGACCAGCGCCAGCAGCTGGAGCGCCTCCTCGGGCCTAGCGCCCGCGCGCCGGCGGACGTACGTCGCGCACGCGCCCAGCGCGAGGAGGATCACCAGCGGGTGCGTCACGTGGCCGAGCCAGCTGGGCAGCGAGTACTGGGCCGTCATCTGCGTGCCGGTCGGGGTGAGGGTCGCGGCGGTCGAGCCGTGGGCGAACGGGAACCACGCGTTGACGGCGGTCACCGTGTGCTGGAAGGTGGTGGCGATCCCGACCGAGCGCTGGGCCAGCCAGAAGCGGCTGGGATCGGCGATCAGCATCGGGACGATGAACAGCGCGGCGGTGCCGGCGCCGGCGCCGAGCAGCCTCACGCGGGTGCCGCGCGGGGCGGCGATCAGCACGGGAAGGATGGCCAGCGCCGCCCACTGCTTGGTGGCCACCGCGCAGCCCAGCAGCAGGCCGGCCGCCACGCCACGGCCACGAGCGGCGGCCAGCACCGCCCCGGCGCACAGCGCCGCGCCCAGCAGCTCCTCGGGATGCCCCCAGTAGAGGGCCGCGTAGGTGAGCGGGTTGACCAGGAGGGCGGCTGGCACGACCAGGTAGGCCAGCCGCGGACGGCCGGCACGCAGCATCGCGGCCATCAACCAGACGGCGAGCAGGCCCACGCCGAGCAGGCACGCGAAGGCACCCAGGCGGTAGAGGGGAAGCTCACGATGCACGCCGAGCGCGTTTCCAGCCGCCACGAACGGGGTCCTGAGGACGAGCGAGAACCCGCCCATCGGCGGCTGGTTGGCGAAGAAGTCGTGCACCTTGCCCGAGGCGAGCGCGTCGATCGAGGCCGCGGGGTCGTCGCACACGTACCCGTGGCAGGGCGCGCTGAAGTAGTCGACCCCCAGGCGGCTGCCCTGGGCCAGCAGAGCGCACACGACGGCGGCAACGACGAGGGCCGCCAGCAGACCGCGTCTGGAGACAGAGGGCATCAAGGCCCCAATCGGCAGCGGCGGCGGGAAACTGAAGCCCCGGCCTACGGGGCTGGACGAATGATGCTCTCGAGCTCCGCGATCGCCTGGTCGGAGTCGCGAAAGTGCACGGCGGCCATCCCGATTCGCTCCGCCGCCTGGCAGTGGATCTCGGTGTCGTCCACGAACACGCAGTCCTCGGCCCGCAGCCCGTCCCCGAGCCGCTCCAGCGTCAGCTCGTAGATCCCCGGCTCGGGCTTGCGCATGCCGACGAAGGCCGAGTCCACGACAACCTCGAATATCTCGTCGATGTCGGGCAGCTTTGCGCGCCAGTGGGGCTCCCACTCGCGCACGTTGTTGGTGAGCAGGGCCATGCGCAGGCCGCGGTCGCGCAGCTGGCGCATGTAGTCGATCATCGGTTCGTTGGGGTGCAGGTGGGCGAAGTAGGTCTCGCGGAGCGACCCGAGGTGTACGTCGCCGTCCAGCTCGGCCTCGATCGAGCGGAGGAACTCGGCCTCGGTGATCTGCCCCTTCTCCAGCTGGTAGAGCGGATGCTCGCCGCCCGACTTCTCGGCCGTGCGCATCATCGCGTTGCCCAGGTCCTCGAACGGGATCCCCGACTCGGCCTGGTATGCCAGGAACGATTGGATCAGCGGCGTGGTCAGCACCCCGCCGAAGTCGCAGATGACCGCTCGCGGGGTCACGCCGCCTCGCCGGGGTCGTCCCGCACGGTGACCTCGTACGCGCCCAGGCCGTCGCGCCCCTCCATCCGCCATCCGAAGACGGCGGCGTGCACGTTGAGCCCCTCCAGCGTCAGCGACAGCCCCGCCCGCACCCGGCCCGAGACGCGTCGCGGGAAGTCCTCGCCCGGCAGCCACAGCTCGAGCCCCGCCGTTCGTTGGCGACCCTCGCCGTCGTACACCGTCGATACCCGCGCGTCCTCGACGGCCACGGACCCGTCCGGCCCCAGCAGGTGCGCCACGACCAGCTCCTGCCCGTGCCCGAGGGCGCCGCGCGGCCGCCGCGCGGCGGCCAGCACCGCGTGCTCGCGGTCGAACACGGCGGAGATGGTCCGCACCGCGTCCAGCTCCGACCACGCCGGCGGGGTGATCGTCTGGCTGACGGTCCCCAGGCAGTCGATCCCGGCTCCCTCGGCCTGGCCCTTCACCTCACAGACCTGAGCGCTGGTGCCCCCCAGGTCGACCGCGGGCGCGAAGGGCGTGAACGTCAGCTCGAGGGCCTCGCCGCAGGTCGCGCGCCACGACTCGCCGTCGGGCTCGAGCTCCGGCGATTCCGAGAGCGCGCGCGAGCGGTCGTGCTCGAACAGGATCGCGACGCCCGCCCGGATGGTTCCATGCAGGTCGCGCTCTCCGTCGAAGAACGCGAGCGAGAGAGCCGGCTCGCTCACCGCGGCAGGCGGCGGGTCTCCGAGTCGACCTCGTGCGCCGTGCCCTCTACGTCGTAGACGTCCGGATCCCGGCCGCGGCCACGCCCGCGCGGAGCGGCTCCGGCGGTCGCGGCGACCACCGCCCGCCGCTCGATCGACCGGCGGGCCATCGCCCGCACGACCCGCCGCGTGGGCGGCAGCAGCAGGATCAGTCCCAGGACGTCGGTCAGGAAGCCGGGCGTGATCAGGAACGCCCCGCCGAAGATCACCAGCACGCCGTCGATGACCTCGTTGTGCGGCACCCGGCCGGCGCGGACGGCGTCGTTGAAGCGGCGCCATACCGCGCGACCCTGCGATTTGAGGAGCAGCGAGCCGAGGACAGAATCCGCGGCGAGCAGCAGCAGCGTGGGCACGACGCCGATCGCGCCGCCCACCTTGTAGATCACGTACAGCTCCGCCAGCGGGACGACGATGAAGATGACGAGCAGCGCCAGGAGGGGCATCAGGGGCAGGCTACTAACATGACCGCATGCCCTCAGTCGAGGATGTGAAGGACGCGCTGACCAACGTGATCGACCCCGAGCTGGGGCTCGACTTCATGGAGCTCGGCCTGGTGTACGACGTCGAGGTGGATGCGGGAGAGGTCAACGTCACGTTCACGTTGACGTCCCCCGGCTGCCCGATCGGACCCCAGGTCACCGAGCAGATGAAGGAGTACGTGGGCGAGCTCGACGGTGTCGACGAGGTCCACGCCAAGATGACGTTCTCCCCGCCATGGACGCCGGACATGATGAGCGAGGACGCCAAGTTCGCCCTCGGGTACTGAGCCGGCCGCTGCGGCCAGCAGCGGAGCGGCCCGGCTAGGAGCCGCCGGTGGCCGCTGGCGCGGGGCTCTGCCCCGACGGCACTGGCCGATCGCCCGCCGCGGCCAGCAGCTCGGCGAGCGACTCCTCGATGGCGTCGGCGAAGTAGTCCAGGTCGGGCATCGCGTCGTAGTCGGCGACCAGCCCGAACTGCACGCCGCCGTTGTAGCTCATGATCGCGATCGCCAGCGCGTGGTCCTCGGGGAGGAACGCGAGCGGGATGACCTCCAGGGCCTCGCGTCCGTGCATGTAGAGCGGGAACTGCGGGCCCGGCACGTTGGTCACGATCAGGTTGAAGATGCGCGTGGAGAAGTTGAGCCGCGACGCCTGCGCGAGGATCGTGGGAGGCGCGAAGCCCGACAGCCCCGAGATCACCTCGGCGCCCAGGGCCTGCTTCGAGTCCTTGAGCCCGTTCATGGCCTCGCTGACGATCCGCAGGCGTTCCACCGGGTCCTCGACGTACACGGGCAGCGGACCGCGCATGGCGGCTATCCGGTTGCCAAGCTGGTCGTGCTCGTCCTCGGCGCGGATCGACACCGGCACCAGCGCGCGCAGCTCCAGGCCCTCAGTGCGGACCCCGCGCGAGTGGAGCCAGCGCCGCAGGGCTCCCGCCACGACGGTGAGCACGACGTCGTTGACCGTCCCGCCCAGCGTGTTCTTCACGTGCTTGAAGTCGGCCAGGCTGGCGCCCACCCAGCGGATCCGGCGATGGGGCCCGATCGGCACGTTGAGCGGCGTCTCGGGCGCCGCGTTCAGGTTGGCCCACGCCACCTCGCCCAGCGCCTCGGCGGCGTCGCGCACGCCGCGCAGCGCGCGGCCGGGCGACTGCACCGCGCCCAGCGCGCGGGCGGCGGCGCCGAGCGGCGCCTTCACGAAGTCCTTCACCCCATCGGCGATGAGCTCGGCGTCGCTGGGCACCGGCTTGGGAGTCCACGGCTCGGGGTCGACCTCGGTCGGCACGGGCGAGACGTCGAACAGCACGCTGGCCAGGTCGACTCCGGAGATCCCGTCGATCATGGAGTGGTGCGTCTTGGTGATCAGCGCGAAGCGTCCGTCCTCGAGCCCCTGCACGAGCCACGTCTCCCACAGCGGCTTGGAGCGGTCGAGCCGCTGCGAGTAGATGCGCCCGGCCAGCAGCCGGAGCTGGTCCAGCGAGCCGGGGCTGGGGAGAGCCGTGTGCCGGATGTGGTACTCGAGGTTGAAGGTGGGGTCGTCGACCCATACCGGCCGCCCGGTCTGGAAGCGCGGGAACGCGAGCTTCTGCCGGTAGCGCGGCACCATGTGCAGCCGCGACTCGATCCCCTCGAGCACCTCCTCGTACGCGGGCGGCGGCCCCTCGAAGAGCAGCACCGATCCGACGTGCATGTGCGACGAGCGCCCCTCCTGGACGAGGAACGACGCGTCCACGGCGGTCAGCCGGTCCTTGTGCTCGGGCGCCATGCCGGGAGCGTACCCGGAACGAGTTGGATCGGGAAGGGCACAATGCCCTCGTGAGAGGTCGTGCCCTGCCCTCGACGCTCGTCGCGCTCGCCCTGGCGGTGGCGC
>JAXDIC010000291.1:0-8458 GCA_034664185.1 Thermoleophilaceae bacterium | reverse complement strand
GGGCGGCGCCCGGGTCGCCGCCCACCGGAGCCGCCCCGGTCACCGCGCCGACGAGGGCATCGAGTTCACGGAGCGCGATCGCCAGACGCTCACCCCGGCGCCCGGCGACGGCACGCAGCGCTGACGGACGCAGCAAAAGGCTAAGTGCCTGCGAGGACCATCGCGGGCGACGTGGTTGCAGTTGATCTCGCTATGCGAGATCAAAGTCAACCACGTCCCTACCGACCCCTAAGTGCTCGGCGTAAGGGCCAGGGCCACCGCTTCCTCAGGGTCCGCCGCCGCCACGATCCCGTCCACCGCCCGCCCGCCGCGCGACAGCTCCCACGTGCCGAGCCCGACCACGCGCTTGCCGGCCGCACGCGCCAGCGCGATCTCGGACAGGGTCCCCCACTCGCCGCCCACCGCGATCAGCGCGTCGCACGCTCGGACGACGAGCGCGTTGCGGGCCTCGCCCAGGCCGGTGGCGACTGCGACGTCCACGAACGGGTTGGCCTCGGCGCGGTCCGGCCCGGGCAGGATGCCAAGCGTCGTGCCGCCGGCGGCCTTGGCCCCGCGGCAGGCCGCCTCCATGACCCCGCCGCGCCCGCCGCACACCACCACGACGCCGCGCTCGGCCAGCCCGCGACCCACGCGCTCGGCGGCGTCGAGCTCGGCCGGCGGCGCCCCCGCCGAGCCGGCCACCGCGACGTACGGCCGCGCGCCGCTCAGCGGACCACGAAGTTGACGAGCTTGTCCGGCACGACCACGACCTTGACGACCTCGCGGCCGTCCAGGTGCGCGGCCAGCCGCGGCGACTCCCGCGCCAACCGCTCCTGCTCCTCGCGCGGCGCGTCTGCCGGCGACTGCACGCGATCGCGCAGCTTGCCGTTGACCTGCACGACCAGCTCGACGGTGTCGGTGGCCAGCAGCGACGCATCCGCCTCCGGCCACGGCTGCTCCCACACCCGCTCGCCGGTCATCAGCTCGTAGACCTCGGAGCCCAGGTGCGGGGCGAACGGGAAGATCAGCGATCCGGCCGTGGCCACCGCGAAGCGCAGCTGCGAGGCTCCCTCGGCGCCGCCGGCCACCAGCCCGTCCTTGTCGCGGTAGGCGTCGTTGACCAGCTCGATGACCGCGGCGATGGCGGTGTTGAAGGCGAAGCGCCCCGACAGGTCGGACGTGACCTTGTCGATGGCCCAGTGGGCCTTGCGCAGTAGCTGCGTGGGCTCGCCCGCCGGTCCGTCGCTGGGCGACGTGCGCTCGGCCGCCTCCTCCGCCAGCCGCCACAGGCGCGAGAGGAACCGATGTATCCCCCCCACTCCCTCGTCGGACCAGTCGGCGTCCTGGTCGGGCGGCCCGATGTAGAGGATGTAGCAGCGAGCGGTGTCGGCCCCGAGGCGCTCGACGTAGTCGCGCGGGCTGATGACGTTGCCCTTCGACTTGG
Source organism: Thermoleophilaceae bacterium (assembly GCA_034664185.1). Classification (GTDB taxonomy): domain Bacteria; phylum Actinomycetota; class Thermoleophilia; order Solirubrobacterales; family Thermoleophilaceae; genus AC-37. The sequence continues at coordinate 7,035 of JAXDIC010000291.1, read as the reverse complement.
ACATCTTCGCGCCGTCGCGCGTGATCATGCCCTGCGTGAACAGCCGGGCGAAGGGCTCCTGGAACCCGAGCAGGTCGAGGTCCGCCAGCGCCTTGACGAAGAAGCGCGCGTACATCAGGTGCAGGATCGCGTGCTCCACGCCGCCGATGTACTGGTCGACCGGCATCCACGCGTCCACCACCTCGCGGTCCCACGCGGCCTGGTCGTTCTGCGCGTCGCAGTAGCGCAGGAAGTACCAGGCGGAGTCGACGAAGGTGTCCATCGTGTCGGTCTCGCGCCTGGCCTCGCCGCCGCACCTGGGGCAGGTCGTGCGCACCCAGTCCTCGGCGGCGGCCAGCGGCGAGCGGCCGCGGGGTGCGTAGTCCTCGACGTCCGGCAGCTCCACCGGCAGCTGGTCGTCCGGCACGGCGACGATGCCGCAGGCGGGGCAGTGCACCACCGGGATCGGGCAGCCCCAGTAGCGCTGGCGCGAGAGCAGCCAGTCGCGCAGCTTGTAGTTGACCGCCGGCCTGCCCCGACCCTCGGACTCGAGCCACCCCACGATCTCGCGGAAGGCGTCGCGGTTGTGCATCCCGTCGAACCGGCCGCTGCCCGTCATCGGGCCGTCACCGGTGCACGGCAGGTCGCCGCACTCGATCACGCGCGTGATGGGCAGGTCGAACTTCTTGGCGAACTCGTAGTCGCGCTCGTCGTGCGCGGGCACCGCCATGATCGCCCCCGTGCCGTACTCCATCAGCACGTAGTCGGCCACGAACATCGGGATCTCCTCGCCGTTCACCGGATTGGTGACCGTTCGCCCAAGCGGCACGCCGGTCTTCTCCCGCGCCTCCTCGCCGCGCTCCTCGGCCGACTCGGACACGGCGTGATTCACGTAGTCGCGCACCTCCTGCGAGTCGCTCAGCTTCAGCACGTCCGGGTGCTCGGGAGCCATCACGAAGAACGTCGCGCCGAACAGCGTGTCCGGTCGCGTGGTGAACACCGGGTAGTCGGTGCCCAGCGACTCGCAGCGGAACACAACCTCGGCCCCCTCCGAGCGGCCGATCCAGTTGCGCTGCATCGTCACCACGTGCGCGGGCCATTCGACCGTCGCCAGGTCGTTCAGCAGCCGGTCGGCGTAGTCGGTGATCTTGAAGAACCACTGCTCGAGCTGGCGCGCCTCGACGGGCGTGCCGCAGCGCTCGCAGCGACCGTCGATGACCTGCTCGTTGGCGAGGACCGTGGCGTCCTTGGGGCACCAGTTGACGGCGGCCTCGGCACGGTAGGCCAGGCCGCGCTCGAACAGCCGCAGGAAGATCCACTGGGTCCAGCGGTAGTAGCGCGGCTCGTGGGTGCCGAACTCGCGCGTCCAGTCGATCGAGATCCCCCACTCGCGGAACTGCTTCCGGAACTGCTCGATCGACGAAGCCGTGGAGTCGCGCGGGTGCTGGCCCGTCTTGATCGCGTGGTTCTCCGCGGGCAGGCCGAACGCGTCGTAGCCCATCGGGTGCAGCACGCGACGGCCGTTGCGGCGGTGGAAGTGCGCGATCGCGTCGCCGACCGAGTAGACCTTCAGGTGGCCCATGTGCGGCTCGCCTGAGGGATAGGGCAGCATCTCGAGCACGTAGTAGCGGTCGTCGCCGGCGTCGGGATCGTTGGTCACCTCCCACGTGCGCTCGGCGGTCCACACGTCCTGCCACCTGCGTTCGATCGCTTTCGGGTCGTAGCGCGCCATCGCGGGCAACGTTATCGGTGGCGCTGTCCGTCCTCGAACTCTGAGACCATCGCGTCGGGTATGAGCTCACCCCACCAACCTGTGTCCGCTGCCGATATGGCCGCAGGCCAGGTCGCGGCCATCGTCACGGCGGCCGAGCAGGCCGCCAACGAGATCGCGGCCAACGCCGAGCGCGAGGCGCGCGAGCTCGAGCGGGAGACCGAGCGCGAGGTCAAGAAGGTCCGCCAGGACGCCGACGCCGAGATCGCCCAGCGCAAGGAGGAGGCGCAGACCGAGGCGGTCAAGATAGGCGAGCTGGCGCGCAAGGAGGCCGAAGAGCGGATCGCGAACGCTCAGGTGGCGGCCGACCGGGCGCTCGAGCAGGCCGAGGCCATCACCGCGGGACTGCGCCAGCTCGGCGCGTCGCTGGAGGGCCAGGCCGAGCGCATCCTGCGCGACGTCCAGGCCGGCCACCGCCGGCTGATGGCGGACCTGCGTGTGGAGGGAGCCGGCCGCTCCCGTTCCGGCGTGCTCGACGACGAGCCGCGGCCGAGATCGTCCGGTGCCAACCCGCTGGACGACATCGAGCCGCCACGCTGGGTCGGCCGCGAGCCCTGAGCCGCGGCCGCCTGCCTGCCTGAGGCCGTCGCCTCAGCTCGGCAGGGCGTAGATCGAGCCGCCGCTCTCGATCACCTTGAGCGGCTGGAGTCCCGACGGCGGCGGACCGCCGGTGACGGCGCCCGTCCTGGGATCGAAGGTGCCGCCGTGGCAGGGGCAGATGATCTGGCCGGCCTGGTAGCCCACTGTGCAGCCCGCGTGCGTGCAGACGGCGCTGAACGCCCGCACGCCACTGCCCTCGCGAATGACGATCCCCGGCCTGCCGGTCGCCGGGTCGGTGTAGTTGGCGCCCTGGCCCGAAGGAAGCTGGCTGGACGGGCCGAGCTTGACGGCACCCGACGGGACGTTGGCCTTCGCGGCCTGGTGGCTGGCGGGCTGCGAGGTGTGCGACGCGGCGGTCGCCTTGGAGCCGGCCGTCGGAAGCGGCACGGAGCTGCCCAGCGTCCGAGCGTGGCTTCGGTAGCTCCCCTTCACCAGCGTGGAGATCCCGCCGATTGCCAGGGTCGCGAACCCGGCCAGCCCCAGGGCCTGGACCAGGACGCCCCGGCGGGTAAGCGCTGGCCCGGACGCGGCCAGCGGGCGGGGCGAGGACCACGGCGCTCCGCGCGCGGTCCAGCGATCGAGCGCGTGGTCGATCGCGGGCTGCCCGCTTGCGCCCGTGAGCACGAACGGCAGCCAGGCGAACACGAAAACGATGTCCGAGCCGAGGAAGTAGGGCGAGGTATGCCAGCTGTTGGTCAGGAAGAGGACCAGGTTGAGGCCGAGGCCGACCGCCGCCGCCAGTCGGGTCAGGAGCCCGGCCAGAACCAGCAGCCCCACGGCGATCTCGATCAGCGCGACACCGACACCCGCGACCTTGGGAAACGGGATCGCGAACGTGCGCAGCAGGAAGCCGCCGGGCGTGCCGTGCGCGAATCCGTGCAGCTGCGTGCCGATGTACGTGGGCGCGCCCGGCTGCAGGTAGCCCGGGTCGCTCAGCTTCTGGATGCCGGCGTAGACGAACGTGCCTCCGAGGAAGAGGCGCAGCGGGAAGAGCGCCGCGGCGGGATCGACCGGAGAGAAGCCAAGCGATCCACGCCCCCGGCGATCGCCGGGGTGGCCGATCTCGTGTCGCTGAGCCATCGCGAGCACTTTCGCCGCGCGCGGTAAGCGTCCCCTAAGGCGTCCGTGAGAATTTGCTTATGCAAGCGACGGCGTCGAATCCGCCTGGAACATCGCCCTAGCATCGAATCCGATGCGCATCCTGCTCATCGAGGACGAGCCCGCCATAGCGGACTTCATCGAGCGCGGACTTCGAGCGGAGGGCTATTCGGTCGAGCTCGCCACGGACGGGGTCGACGGCGAGCGCCGCGCGATCGAGGGGGACTGCGATCTGGTCCTGCTCGACCTCATGCTGCCCCGGCGGCCGGGGGTCGAGGTGCTACGTGCAATCCGGCGCGTCGACCCCGTCCTGCCCGTCATCCTGCTCACCGCGCTCGGGCAGGTGGACGACAAGGTGGTGGGCCTGGACGCCGGCGCGACCGACTACCTGACCAAGCCGTTCTCGTTCGACGAGCTGACCGCGCGAATCCGCGCGCACCTTCGTGTGCCGCACGGGACGGAGCCGACGGTGCTCGCGGCGGCCGGCATCGAGGCGGACCTCGTCAGCCGTACGGTCGTGCGGGATGGCCAGGCCATGCAGCTGTCCGCCAAGGAGTTCGACCTCCTCGTCTACTTCATGCGACGCCCAGACGTCGTCGTCTCGCGCGAGCAGATCCTCAGGGAGGTCTGGGGCTACGAGTTCGAGCCCGGAACCAACATCGTGCAGGTCTACGTCGGCTACCTGCGCAGGAAGCTGGACGGCTCGGGCCGGGCGGCGCCGATAGAGACCGTGCGCTCGGCCGGCTACCGGCTGCGGGCGAATGGCTGAGACCAGGCGCGTAGTGAGCCTGCGCTGGCGACTGGCGGCCGCCATCGCGGCGATCCTGATCCTCGCGGTGGGGATCACGTTCGTCGCGATCTACCGGGGTACGGGCGCACAGCTTCGCGGCCAGATCGACCGTGCGCTGCGCGCCGACGTCACGGCATTCGTGAACGGCGGCGTGCCGCGCAGTGCCGCCGGTCCCCGCGCCGTGGAGGCGGCGGGGCGGCGGTACGTCACCGCGCAGCCGTTCCAGGCCTCGGCGCGCCTGCTGGTCGAGCGGGTCACCGGCGGCGGAATCGTCACGAACCAACCCGAGGTGCTCGGGCTGGCACGGGATCCCGACGAGTCCGCGGCGCGGCAGAGGGCCGAGAACCGCCAGACGCGGAAGCTCCTGGTCGCCCCCCTGGGCTACTCGACGGTGGACGTCGTCGACGTCGGAGACGTTCGCCTTCTCACGCGCGTCGCGCGACTTCACGGCCGGCCCGTGGCGGTCGTGGGCGCGGGTGAGCCCTTGGAGTCGGCCGAGCGGGCGCAGCAGAGCGTCGCCCACACGTTCGCCATCGCTGGCTCCCTGACGCTGGTCGCGGCTCTCGTCGCCAGCCTCCTGGTGGCCGGGCGGCTGTCGCGTCCCTTGCGCGAGATGTCCGCGGTGGCCGCGCGGGTGGACGCGGGCGACCTCTCGCCCCGGTTCCGCTCGAGCGGAGCCCGCGACGAGGTCCGGATCCTGGCCGACGCCTTCGACCACATGCTCGACCGCCTCGAGGACGCGTTCTCGCGCCAGCGGACGTTCGTCTCCGATGCGTCCCACGAACTGCGCACGCCGCTCACCGTCATCCGCGGGCAGCTCGAGATCCTGGCACGCGACCCTCACCCGAGCCCAGACGACGTTCGCAGGGTCGAGCGGCTGGTCCGGACCGAGCTCGCGCGAATGCAGCGCCTTGTGGACGACCTGCTGCTCCTGGCCCAAGCCGACGAGCGCGACTTCGTGCACCCGCGAGACATCCAGCTGCCCCAGTTCGTGAGGGAGCTCGAGGAGGGGATCCGACCCACCGCCGACCGCCGTTTCGAGTTCGGGGAGGTGCCCGACGGAGTCCTGCGAGCCGACCCGGACCGGGTGGCGCAGGCCCTCCGCAACCTGCTCCTGAACGCGGTCGAGCACACGGGCGCCGGCGATCGGCTCTCCGTGACGGTGGAGGCACCCGACGGCCAGGTCGCCTTCGCGGTGGACGACAGCGGGCCGGGCATCCCGCCCGACCAGCGCGAGCGGATCTTCGATCGCTTCCACCGCACCGACGTGGCGCGCAACCGCTCGGGCGGCGGAGCCGGACTGGGGCTGGCGATCGTCCAGGCGGTCGCCGAGGCGCACGGCGGAGCGGTGGCCGTCGCGGAGTCCGACCTGGGAGGCGCCAGGATCGTGCTGACGCTGCCGGGATTCAGCTCCGGCCGGCGCGCACGGCCCGCCGGCCCGGCTGGGGCGTAGGCCGGGCCCAGCGCAGGGCGAGCAGAATCAGCGCCGGAACGGCAACCGTTGCGGCCATCGCCAGGAACCAGATCTGACCGGCGTCCGTGCCCTCGCCCAGCGAATGCGCCATGCCAAGCGCCCACACCAGGGCCGAAAGGCGATGGAGGCTGCGCCACCGCTGGACCCCTATGCGCCCGCGCACGTAGTACGAGAGCCCCGACAGGCTCAGCGACCAACCCGCGACGATGCCGACGCCTGTCCAACCCCGGCGGTAGGGACCGGCGAACGGAACCGTGATGTCGATCAGGTTGTCGTGCAGGTACGCATCGCCCAGCAGGAGCGCGCCATGCACCCCGATCGCGACGATTCCGGCCAGCGCCAGGGCCTCGTGCAGTGCACGCAGCTCCGGGCCGCGGCCCGACGCGCGGACGCGAAGCGCGGCCAGCAGCCCGACGCCAACGGACAGGCTCGTCAACACCAGCGCCGCCGACCCGGCCGCGCGGCTGCTGATCCAGAACAGGTGCGGAGCCGGGTTAGTCACGAGACCGCCTGGTCGCTCTCTTCCGCGCGGGCTGCCACGATCTCGACGGAGCGGTCCTCGAGGATCACGACCCCACCGCCGGAGAGCCAGCTGGCCGCAAGCTCGGGGCCGCTCAGGAGTGCCGCCTTCGCCCGGATCTCGGCCTCCAGCGCGGTCGGTGCCAGCGCCGTGACCTGCACCACCCCCGTATAGGCCGGGCGTCCGGTCGACGGATCGATGAGGTGATGCCCGGGGCCTCCGCCGGGCATCACCCAGCTGCGGCGCCCGATTCCACTCGTGGCGACCGCGCCAGCCGCGATCGCGAACTCCGTCACGACCTCGCCTCCGAACGGATCGTCCACGCTGACCGCGCGCGGTGCTCCGCCGGTGCCCCCGATCGCCATGTCGCCCGCGCAGTCGACGGCGTACGAGGCGTGGTCCCTGAGCGTGCTCGCAACCAGGTCGGCGGCCAGCCCCTTGACGATTCCGCCGCCGTCGAGCCGGACACCGACCGGACGGGTGATCGTCAGGGCGTGGTCATCCACGGCGACCGTTCGCCACCTGGTCTCGGGCGAGGGCCGCGCCGGACAGCGCGCCGGTGCATTCCTGAGGATTGCGTGCGCACCCAGACCCGCCTCTCCCTCGCGAGAGTGCGCATAGCCGGCCTGCTCCAGCGACGGCAGAACGGTCGCGTCCACCAGCCCGCCGCTCAGCGTTCCGGCTTCCACCGCGGCCCTCGCAAACCGACGCAGAAGCCGACTCGCGGGCACCGTCTCGCGCGGATCGGCGTTGAGAAGGCTCAGCTCGCTGCCGTCAGCAAAGCGCGACAGGCGCGAATGCAC
>JAXDIC010000286.1:0-3777 GCA_034664185.1 Thermoleophilaceae bacterium | reverse complement strand
GGGGCCGGTCGAGGTGGACGAGTCCGATGGCGTGCTGACCAACCGGCACGACGCGATACTCGGCGCGGACAACAAGGCCGCCGTGGCTGTCATCCTGGCCGCGGCGCGCCGGTTCGCGACCGAGCGGCCGCCGGTCGGGCTGGAGCTGCTGTTCACGACATCGGAGGAGCCCGGGCTTCGCGGGGCCAAGGCGTTCGACCGCCAGAGCCAGCAGAGCGAGTTCGGGTTCGTGTTCGACCACGCGTCGCCGGTGGGCGAGCTGATCGTGGCGGCGCCCAGCTACTTCAAGGTCGAGGCACGCTTTCGCGGGCGAGCGGCGCATGCCGGCATCCGGCCCGAGGACGGCCGCAACGCCATTGCGGCGGCCGCCGTGGCGGTGGCGGCGCTGCGGCAGGGGCGCCTGGACGAGGGCACCACCGTCAACGTCGGGAGGATCGAGGGCGGCACGGCCACCAACGTCGTGGCCGAGCACTGCCGCGTGGAGCTGGAGGTACGCAGCCTGGACCACGACCGGGCGGGCGACGTGGTCAATGAGGTTGTCGACGCGCTGACCGCCGGTGCCAGCGACGCCGAGTGCGACGTCGAGCTGATCGTGGAGCAGCAGTTCCGCGCCTACCGGCTGCCGCGCTCGTCCCCACCCGTCCAGGCGGCCACGGACGCGCTCGCGGACGTGGGCATCGAGGCTCGCTGCATCGCCACCGGCGGTGGCAGCGACGCCCACGTGTTCCAGTCGAAGGGGCTCCCGTGCCTCAACGTGGCCAACGGCACCGAGGCCAACCACGAGCCCGACGAGCGCGTCAGCGTGCAGGCGCTCGAGACGATGCTCGACGTGACGCTGGGCATCGTCGCTCACAGCGCGTGAGCGCGCTCGCGCTGCGGCGCGGGACGGTCGTGTCCGTCGACCGGCCCGGCCCAGCCGCCGAAGTCACGGTCGAGGTCGGCACGGGCAGCGGCGTCGAGCGGCGCCCGGCGGTCTCGTACAGCGGCATGACAGGCCCGGTCGAGGTGGGGGACGAGGTGGTGGTCAACGTCGCCGCCCGCGACCTTGGCCTGGGCAGCGGCGGCTTCGACCTGGTCCACGTCAACCTCACACGCGGCCTGGAGAGCACGGGCACCGAGGGGGCGCACGTGATGAAGCTCAACTACACCTCGCTCCAGCACGCGGTGCGCCCGATCGAGGAAGGAGACGCCGGGGCTCTGGACTTCCACGGTGGGCCGGTTGCCGTGATCTCGCTCCATGCCCAGCTGCCGTGCGTGGCGTGGGCCGCGTCGCAGGCGCGACCCGGCGCGCGCATTGGCTACGTGCAGACGGCGGGCGGCGCGCTGCCCGGCCCCCTGTCGCGCGTCGTGCGCGACCTGCGCGAGCGCGGGCTCCTGGCCGGTCACATCACCGCCGCGCCGGCGTTCGGCGGCGAGCACGAGGCGATCACGACTGCCGGCGCGCTGCACTCGGGCCTTTTCCAGCTCGAGTGGGACGCGGCCATCGCGGGCCCAGGCCCAGGCATCGTGGGATCCGCCACCTGGCTCGGGCACGGGGGGTTGGCGGCACTCGAGACGGCGCACTCCGCCCTCGCACTGAGCTGCCGCACGATCATCGTCCCCCGTATGTCCTCGGGAGACGCGCGCGAGCGCCACCGCGGCCTCTCCCACCACAGTCGAACGGTGCTGGGCCTGGTGCTGCGCCCGGTCGTCGTCCCGGTCCCGCCCGGCGACATCAGCGCGTTCCCCGAGCGACACGAGCTGCGCGAGGTCGACGCCGACCTCGACGGCTACGCCGAGTCCGGCCTGCCCGCCCGTACGATGGGGCGCTCGATCCAGCAGGACGAGCTGTTCTTCAGGGCCGCGCTCGCGGGCGGCACTGTGCTGGCCGAGGAGATCGGGGAGGCCGACTGACATGACGTTCGAGCGAATCGGCGGCGAGGAGGCCTGGAGCGGCAGGGTGCTGGCCGTGGAGGTGGACCGCTTCCGCTACGACGACGGCGACGAGGCCGAGCGCGAGTTCGTCAAGCACCCGGGCGCCGTCACCATCGTCCCTCACGACGGCGAGCGCCTGTACATGGTCCGCCAGCCGCGCGAGGCCGTCGGCGAGCAGGCTCTGCTCGAGCTGCCGGCCGGGAAGTTCGACCACGAGGGGGAGAGCGTGGAGCAGACGGCCAGGCGGGAGCTGGCGGAGGAGATCGGAAAGGGTGCCCGCGAGTGGAAGTACCTGACCCGCTGCTGGGTCTCGCCCGGGTTCTCTGACGAGGCGATGCACTTCTACCTGGCCACCGACCTCTACGACGAGCGCGCGGATTCCGACGAGGCCGAGCGCATCGAGGTCGTGGAGGTTGCGCTGGACCGGCTGGACGAGACGATCGCCCAGGTGCGCGACGCCAAGACGCTGGTCGGCCTGCTGTGGCTTCGGGCCTACGAGCTCGGCGGCTCCTGACCGCTCAGGGGGCGCGCTCCAGCTGACAGCCGGCTTGCACCGTCCAGGGATGCGGACCGCGCGCACGAACACGGTGGGCAGTGGCCACCATCGTCCCGCCCGCCGGCGCCAGGCCGTTCGAGCACCTGCTGCTGGACTTTCTCGCCTACCTCGAGTTCGAGCGCGGGCTGTCGCGCAACACCCTGGAGGCATACCGGTCCGACCTGCTCCAGTTCGGCCGCTTCCTCGACGGCCGCCACACGACTCCGGTGGCCGCCGCCAGCGCCGACGTTGCCGACTTCCTGGCCGATCTGGCCAAGGGCAACGGCCGCCCGCCGGCCTCGCCCGCGACGATCCATCGCAAGGCCGCCTGCCTGCGCTCCTTCTACCGCCACCTGCGCCGCGAGGGCATCCTCGACTCCGATCCGACGGCCACGATCAGCGGCCCGCGCCGGGGCAGGCGCCTGCCGAAGGTGCTCTCGCGCGGCGAGGTGGCCAAGCTCCTGGAGCAGCCCAGCGGCACGGCGCCCACGTCGCTGCGCGATCGCGCCCTGCTCGAGCTGATGTACGCCTGCGGGCTCCGCGCATCGGAGGCGGTCGGGGTCGAGGTGGGCGACGTGGACCTCGAGGACGGCGTGCTGCGCGCCCGCGGCAAGGGATCGAAGGAGCGCGTGGTGCCCGTCGGGCGGATGGCTGTGGAGGCCACGCGCCACTACCTCGAGCGCGGGCGCCCCGCCCTGGTGCGCGGCCGCCCGGTGACCAAGCTCTTCGTCAACTTCCGCGGCGAGGCCCTGACCCGTCAGGGCCTGTACAAGATCGTCCGCCGCCATGCCGCCGCCGCTGGGCTGGGCGACCGGATGAGCCCGCACACCCTGCGCCACACGTTCGCCACCCACCTGCTCGCCGGCGGGTGCGACCTCCGCTCGGTGCAGGAGATGCTCGGTCACGCCGACGTGGCCACGACCCAGCTCTACACGCACCTCACGAGCGCGCGCCTGAAGGACGTCTACTTCAGGGCTCACCCGCGAGCCACGGACTGAGCCGGCCGGCCTGCGGCTGCCCGCGTCCTGCTAGAACCGCCACGTGACGCAGGGGAGGAGAGCGTTCGTGGTCGTGCTGGACGCCTGCGGCTGCGGGGCGGCGCCCGACGCCGGCGACTACGGCGACGCGGGTGCCAACACGCTGGCCCACGTGGCGGACGCCGTGGGCGGGCTCGACGTGCCAACGCTCACCCGGCTCGGCCTGGGCAACGTGACCCCGATCGCGGGCGTGCCGCCCGTGGAGCGCCCGGTCGTGCACGGCCGTCTGCACCCGGTGGGCCCGGGCAAGGACACGACGGCCGGGCACTGGGAGCTGATGGGCCTCGCTGC
>JAXDIC010000281.1:0-4086 GCA_034664185.1 Thermoleophilaceae bacterium | reverse complement strand
TCGTGGACGGGCTCGTCGACCGTGCCGGCGACGCGCTCGAGCTGGCGCTCTGGCCGCTCGCGCTGGCCCGGCATCCGCGGCGGATCTTGGGCCTGCCCGGCGCCGCGCTGCAGAGCGCGCGGGCGCTGGCAGACTCGCTCCGCTCTGCCGCTCCGGGAACGGGCCTGAACGAGCCGATCTCGCCGCGCCGTCACCTGGCACGCGCCCACCGGCCGCTCTCCGACCTGAGGCGGATAAGGGGCCGATTCGGCGCCACCGTGAACGACGTGGTGCTGGCGGCCTCCGCCGGCGCCGTGCGGCGCTTCCTCCAGGCGCGCGACGAGACCCCGGTGAAGCTGAAGGCGATGGTCCCGGTGAGCGTGCGGGCCGACGACGGATCGGATGAGCTGGGCAACCGGATCTCGTTCGTCTTCGTCGATCTGCCCTGCGACGAGCCCGACCCCCTGAGACGGCTCGTCGACGTCAAGCAGGAGGTCGGTAGGCGTAAGCGCGGAGGCCAGCCGGCGGGCGCGGATCGCGCGCTCAAGGCCTTCGGCTATGCACCCCGCACGATCCAGCACGCGCTCTCGCACCTGGTCGCGAGCCCGCGTGCCTTCAATCTCGTGGTGTCGAACATCCCGGGACCGCGCGAGCCGCTCTACATGCTGGGCTGCGAGCTCGAGGAGGTCTACCCCGTGGTGCCGATCGCCGACCACCACGCCCTCTCGATCGGGATGACGACGACGAATGGCGAGGCCTTCTTCGGCGTCTACGCCGACCGCGACTCGCTGCCCGACGCCGACTTGCTCGCCCAGTTCCTAGACCAGTCGATCGACGAGCTGTTGGCGCTGGCGCACTAATGCCCAGCGGCGGGATACGAGCCGATCGGCGGGTCGCCCCAGATGGGGCGCTGCTGCTGACGGGAGCCACCGGATTCGTCGGCATGGAGGTGCTCGCGCGCTTCCTGGAGCGCACGGACCGCCGGATCTTCGCGCTCGTCAGGGCCGAGGACGAGCGGTCGGCCGACCGGCGCATGCGGTCGACGCTGGCCACGCTGTTCGGCCGCGGCGACGCCTTCGCGGACCGTGTGGTGGCTCTGCCCGGTGACATCGAGTCCGACCGGCTCGGCATGGGCGACGAGTCGCGCGACGAGGTGGCCAGCCAGGTGCGGGACATCATCCACTGCGCCGCCTCCGTGTCCTTCTCGCTGCCACTCGAGCAGGCGCGGCAGATCAACGTGACCGGGACGGAGCGGCTGCTCCAGTTCGCCGAGCTGTGCCAGCAGCGCGGCGGCCTGCGGCGATTCGCCTACGTGTCCACCGCATACGTGGCGGGCACGCACGCGGGCGAGTTCCGCGAGGACGAGCTCGAGGTGGGGCAGGGGTTCCGGAACTCGTACGAGCGCTCCAAGTTCGAGGCCGAGCGGCTGGTCCGCTCGCACGGCGACCGGCTGCCGATCCAGATCTTCCGCCCCAGCATCGTCGTGGGCGAGCAGCGGACCGGATGGACGACGTCGTTCAACGTGTTGTACGCGCCGCTCAAGGCCTTCGCCCGCGGCGCCTATCGCGCGCTGCCCGTCCGCCGCTCCGCGTCGGTGGACGTGGTTCCGGTGGACTACGTCGCGGACGCGGTGTTCGAGCTGGCGAGCCGGCCAGTCGGCGACGAGGACGAGACCTATCACCTGGTCGCCGGGCGCGACGCCTCCACCGTGGGCCGCCTGATGGACCTGTCCGCCGGCTACTTCGGGCGGCGTGCGCCGCGCAGCCTGCCGCCGCTCCTCTACCGCCGGCTCGTCCATCCGCTTCTGCTCCGTCGCAGCAGCGGGAAGCGCCGCGCCGCGCTCGAGACGAGCGAGGTCTTCTTTCCCTACTTCTCGATGGACGTCCGCTACGACGACCGGCGCGCCCGCGGCAGCCTGCGGCGCGCGGGAATCGAGGTCCCGCGCATCGAGCGATACTTCGATCGCCTCGCTCGGTTCGCCGAGCGCTCGCGCTGGGGGCGGGTGGTCGTTTCGCGCGCGCGAGCCGAGCGCGAGCTGACCGCGACGGCGACGGAACGCCCGCTCAGGCGGCGGAGGGCAGAGTTCCGGGCTGGATCGTCGCGCCGTCCTCAGCTGTAGCCCGTGACGGGTGCGGTGCAAGCGCCAGAGCCCACGCTGAATCAGGCGAGGATGTTGACCGCCCGGGACGCGACCAGGACCACGGTTATCAGCGAGACGATCGACTCCAGCATCATCAGCATCTTGGTTCGAATCGTGATCGGCATCGCGTCGGTGGGGCTGAACGCGGTCGCGTTGGTGAACGACAGGTAGAGGTAGTCGAGGAAGCTGGGATTCCAGTCCCCGGCGAGCCGCGGCTCGGTCATCTGCGGGAAGAGGAAGTCGGGCTCGTAGTCATCCCCTCTCGCTCGCTTGTCCGGGCCGCCCCCGTCGAGCTGCCAGAACCAGAGCGCGAAAACCGACAGGTTGGTGAGCCATATCACCACCGCGGCGAGGATCAGCGGACGCCCGCCCGCCTTGCCGCCGTGCAGCAGGTAGTGCACGAGCAGCTCGAGCGAGACGAAGTTGGCGATCGCGACCATGCCCAGCAGGACGAGCACCGTGGTCCGCTCGCGGCGGGCCTGGAGGCGACTGGCGCGAGGACGGTCGAACCACAGACCGACGACGAGCAGCAGCTCCAGCCCGGGCATGAGCCACGTCGGCCCGACCACGAGCTTGCTGGGCAGGGTGAGGTAGAGGATGAGTGCCGCTACGAGGGCCGCCTGCGCCTGCCAGAACGGCTCGCGGCGAAGGACCGTGGCCGCGTGCAGCGCCTCCGACCCGGCCTTCTCGACGGCGTGCACGGCCTCGGACCGCGCGCGCTCCGCCGCGTGGAGGGCGTCCGCGCCGAGCTTCACCGGCCGCTTGGGCAGCCCGCGGGAGCGCCGGGCGGGCTCGGGCGGTTCGGGCTCGGACGGGGGTGGCTCTGGGTCCACTGGCGCCCGTGATGCTAGGAGAGGACGATGAAGCGGCCTGGAAGGGGCGTTGCGGCGACCGAACCTACAGCTCGGCCAGGCGCCGCTCCAGGAACCGCCGTTCGGGAGCGGACTGCGCGAGCCCCAGTGCGCGCTGGTAGGCCGCGCGCGCCTCGTCCGGCCGGCCCAGGCGGCGCAGGAAGTCCGCGCGAGCCGCGTGGAGGTAGTGATACCCGTCGAGCTCGAGCCCCTCGATCGCCCGCAGGCCGGCGTCCGGGCCCTCCGTCTGCGCGACCGCCACGGCGCGATTCAGCTCCACGACAGGCGAGCCGGTCAGCCGCGCCAGCTCGCCGTACAACGCTGCGATCTGCGGCCAGTCCCGCGCGTCGTCGGCGTGCAGCGACGCGATGGCCGCCTGGAGGACGTACGGGCCCCGGCCATGCAGCGCCAGCGCACGCTCGAGCGACGCGCGACCGGCTTCGATCTGGACGGGATCCCAGAGCGCGCGGTCCTGGTCGTCAAGCAGCACCAGCTCGCCGTCGCGGAACCTCGCCTCGTTGCGGGCGTCGTGCAGGAGCATCATCGCGAGCAGCCCGTGGGCCTCCGGCTCGTCCGGCATCAGCTCGGCCAGTGCGCGCCCGAGGGCGAGCGCCTCGCGCGCGAGCTCGCCGCGGCCTCCGTAGCCCTCGTTGAAGATCAGGTAGAAGACCGCGAGCACCGCCGCCAGCCGGTCCGGCAGCAGGTGCTCGGGCGGCACCCGGAATGGGATGCCGGCGGCCTTGATCTTCTTCTTCGCGCGCACGAGCCGCTGCGCCATCGTGGCCTCGGGCACGATGAAGGCACGCGCGATCTCCTGGGTGGTCAGCCCGCCCAGGGTGCGCAGCGTGAGCGCCACCTGCGCGTCCAGCGCCAGCGCCGGATGGCAGCACGTGAAGACGAGCTCCAGGCGCTCGTCGGGGAATGCCGTGTCGTCCAAGGGATCCGGGGCCGCCTCGGGCACCTCGAGCAGTGCGGTCTTCGCGGCCAGTGTGCGCTCGCGGCGGATCCGGTCGATGGCGCGGTTGCGCGCCGTCACCACCAGCCAGGCCCCGGGATTCGAGGGAGTCCCCTCGCGCGGCCATCGCTCAGCCGCGGCGGCGAAGGCCTCCTGCGCGG
>JAXDIC010000249.1:0-10034 GCA_034664185.1 Thermoleophilaceae bacterium | reverse complement strand
CGACCGTCCCGCGCGATCTTCCCGTGCCCGGCCGTGAGCTGGACGGCGTGCACTTCGCAATGGAGTACCTGGAGCAGCGCAACCGCTACGTGGCCGGCGATCCCGCGGCAGCCAAGCCGATCTCAGCCGCCGGCAAGCACGTGGTGATCATCGGCGGCGGCGACACCGGCGCCGACTGCCTGGGCAACTCCCACCGCGAGCAGCCGGCCAGCGTCACGCAGTTCGAGCTGCTGCCGGAGCCCCCGCCCAAGCGCCCCGACGACCGCACGCCGTGGCCTCAGTGGCCGCTCATCCTGCGCACCTCCGCGGCCCACGAGGAGGGCGGGGAGCGCGTGTTCAGCGTCATGACCACGCACCTCACGGGCGAGGACGGGCGCGTGAAGGAGCTGCACTACCACGCGGTTGGGTCACCGCCGTCATTCGACAAGATCGAGGGCAGCGAGCGCACGATCCCGGCGGATCTCGTGCTCCTGGCCATGGGCTTCCTGCACCCGCAGCACGAGGGGCTGGTGCAGCAGCTGGGCGTGGAGCTGGACGGCCGCGGCAACGTGGCGGACACCGACTTCGCCACCTCGGTGCCGGGCGTGTTCGCCTGCGGCGACGCGCGCCGCGGCCAGTCCCTGATCGTGTGGGCGATCGCCGAAGGCCGTCAGGCGGCCCGCTCGGCGGACGAGTACCTGCAGGGCATCGGCGACCAGGCCGAGCCCGCGCTGGTTACCGCCTAGGCATCCGATCGCGCGACCGAAGTAGAGCCGGCCGGAGCGGGCCGGGTAACAGCAGCCCTGAGAGCTGTCCCGGGCGGCCCGGCTCCACGAACGTCCATTTGACCACCCCCTGAGGTGGTGGAATGGACGTTCGCGGGAGGGAGGCCCGCTGTCAGGCCGCTACGGACCGCTCCCCGGCGCGGACGAACCGGCGCACCGCGGCCACCAGGCGCTCGGGCTGATCCTCCGGGATGAAGGTGCGGCTGTCGGCCACGAGCTGGAACCGCCCCTGGGGAAGGAGCTCCGCCAGGAGCCTTCCATGGGCGCGGGGGAAGATCCTCTCGTCCTCCGCCCAGAGGACGAGAGCGGGTTTGTCGAACGTCGGTAGGCGCCCCGCCGCTTCGTAGGTGAAGCGCGTGTCGACGGCCCGGAGCAGGCGGGTGAGGTCGCGGCGGACTCCGCGGTTCGTTCGAACCGGGGTGGTGAACGAGCGCATGACGGCCTCGTCGATCGGCTTCCGGGTGACCCAGCCGTACGCCGTGGGCAGGCGCTGGACGACCCTGAACTGCACCGTCCACGCCACGAGCCACATCAGGACTCGCGAGCGGGCGGCCAGCTCGAGGTAGCGCTGGGGCGTGGGAGGGAACTTCTGGAACGCGTCGCACGAGGTGAGCACGAGGCTCCCGATCCGCTCAGGGTGATGGCCCACCAGCCACTGGGCCACGGCCCCGCCGGTGTCGTTGGCCACGATCGTCACGTCGTCCAGGTCCAGCGCGTCGAGCAGCTCGGCGACCATCCGCGCCATGCCGGGCAGCGAGAGGTCGGCATCGTCCCTCAAGGGCAGCGAGTGGGCCCCGAAGGGCAGGTCCGGGACGATGCACCGATGGTCGGCGGCCAGTTCGGGCGCCACCTTTCGCCACAGGTCGCCGTTGACGCCGACGCCGTGTACGAACACGATCGCCGGTCCCCTACCGCGCTCTCTATATGCGATCGCTCCCGCGGCGACGTGGGCGGTGCGCGGCTCGCCAAGCGCGGGATCGATGGACACGGTTCAGCGCTCTCCGTCCAGGTACCCCAGCTGGGGATCGGGCCGTGCCAGCACGTCGAGGTCGTCCGGGCCGCCGTCGGCGCCGGGCGCGAAGCTGCGCGTCCAGATCTTGCCGCTGTCCGGGTACTCGTTGACCTCCGGCGAGATCATCGTGCTGACGATCATCACGTGCGCGGGCTCGTCCGCACGGTTGTCCAGCCGGTGGGCCCCGCGCCTGCCGGGCGGGAACGACACGAACTCGCCGGGCAGGAGCTCGCGCTCGCCGTCGAGCGTCCGCAGCGTGGGTTGGCCGCTGACCACCACGAGCAGCTCCTCGTTGGCGTAGTGGACGTGCAGCGGGAAGCTGGACGCGCCCGGCGGCAGCTCGAACAGCGACGCCCCGAGCTTCTCGCACCCGGCCTGGCGGCCGAGCCGCGCGCGGCGCCAGGTGAAGGGTGGCTCGTCCTGCTCGGCGTCCCAGTCCGGGTCGAAGATGTTCCTGTCGGTCATCCTGCCTCCAGTTCGCGTTCCACGCGTGTGCGGACCCTCTCGATTGCTCCCCGGGTCACCTCGCCCGGGGCCTCGAAGGTGCCGACATGCTCGATCTCGCTGACTCCCAGCACCTCGAACGACGTGCCGGCGCTGAACACCTCGTCGACACGGCTCAACTCGCCCAGCGCGATCGTACGCTCGGTCACGTCGCACTCCTCCATCACGTTGCGGCGCGTGATCGAGTCCATGATCTCGTCGTCGTGTAAGGGCGGGGTGAAGATCCTGCCGCCGTCGACCCAGAAGAACGACGAGCGCGTGAGCTCGAGCACGCGCGAGTCGGGCAGGACGAACAGGGCGTCGTCGAACCCCCGCCCGGCCGCCAGCCGCGCGGCCAGCATGTTGGCCGCGTAGGACAGCGACTTGGCCGCGCGCAGGAGCGGCGTGGGCTGGTGCGTCTCGACGGCCAGGCGCATGGTGGGTCCCCAGGTGGGCATCGGCTCCAGCAGCGCGATCCGGTGCCCGCCGCGCGTGATGACCAGCCGCAGCAGGAAGTCGCCGCCGTCCGCCAGCTCGCAGGCGGTGAGAGCGTCGGCGTGGACGCCCTGGAGGTCCGCCTCCAGCCGCAGCGTCTGGGCCGAGCGCGCCATGCGGCGCATGTGGCGGTCCAGCGCGAACGGCCGCCCGGCGTACAGGCGCACCACCTCGAACGCGCCGTCGCCGCGCAACAGTCCCGGGTCGGTGACCGGAATCGTCGCCTGGCTGACGGGCATCACGGTTCCGTCCAGCACGCACTGGTCGCTCATGCAGCCTCCTCCACGTGTGACGCCGCGCGCACGAATGCTGCGCCGCGTTCCTCGAAGTCCCTGAACTGCGCGAAGCTGGGCGCCCCCGGCGAGAGCAGCACGACGCCGTCGACCGGCACCCCCGCCGCGGCCACCCGGACGGCCTCGTCCATGTCGGCCGCCAGGCGCGTGGGCGGGACGCCGTCCGCCGCCGCGGCCTTCACCTCGTCCACGATGCGCGCGCCGGTGTCCGGCAGTCCCACCACCAGCTCGACCGCGCGCGACTCGGCCACCGCCCGCGCCAGGCCGGTGTAGTCCTGGCCGCGCTCGTAGCCGCCGGCGATCAGGGCGATGCGGCTGCCGGACAGCGCCTCCAGCGCCGCGATGGCGGCCGCCGGGGTGGTGGAGATGCTGTCGTCGATGAACGAGCGGCCGCCGTACGTGCCGACCGGCTCCAGGCGGTGCGGGAGGGGCTGGAAGGTGGACAGCGGCTCCGGCACCGCGGCCGGGTCGATCCCCAGCTCCGCGACCGCGGTCAGGGCCGCGCAGGCGTTGAGGGCATTGTGGCGCCCGCGCAGGCGCAGCGTGCCCGGCTCATACACCACGGCCGGGCCGTCGCAGATCGCTCCGGCAACGTCCACGTGCAGCTCGTCGTGGCCGCCGAACCAGCGGACGTCGCGCAGCGTGTCGGCCAGGGCGGCCACGCGCGGATCCAGGCGGTTGAGGATGGCGACGGTGTCGGGGCGGCGGGTGAGCATGTTGACCTTGTCCGCCAGGTACCGCTCCGGCGTGCCGTGCCAGTCCAGATGCTCGGGGTGCACGTTCAGGAGGATGCCGATCGACGGCCCGCGCTCCAGGTCCGCGGCCTGGAAGCTGGACAGCTCGAGCACCCACACGTCCGGGGCCTGGTCGGGCGCCAGCTGGTCCATCAGCGGACGGCCGACGTTGCCGCCCAGGATCGCGCTGACGCCGGACTCGTTCAGCACGTGCGCGATCAGCGACGACGTGGTGCTCTTGCCCTTCGTGCCGGTCACCGCCACCACGCGCTCGTCGCCGTGCTCGGCGAACCAGAGGTTGGTGCCCGTGGTGATGGTCACACCGGCCTGCGTCAGGCGCTCCACCTCCAGGCGGTAGCGGCTGACCCCGGGCGAGCGGATGACGACCTCGCAGGCCTCCAGCCGCGCCCAGCCGTCGGCGCCGGACGCGAACAGCGCGGCGCCCTCGAAGCGGTCGCGCTCCTCCGGCGGCACGGGCTCGTCCGTGTACACCACCACCTCGCGGTCGGGCGCCTGCGCCATTAGCGCGCGGTGCGCCGCCAGGCCCTCGCGACCGGCGCCCCACACGCCGGTGCGGCGGCCGGCCAGCTCAGAGAAACGCACTGGCCATGGCCTCGAAGCGCGGTGGCAGGCAGTGCTCGGCGGACGGCTCCAGCACGCGGTCGGGGTCGCCGACCTGCCCCAACCCGGGCAGCACCGCCTGACGCACGTGCCGCACGACGGTGGCGTCGCGCCACTCCGGTCGCTCCGCGACCAGCCTGAAGGCCGCGACCGACTCCGCCTCCTCGCCCACGCACTCGAACGGCTTGTGGCCGCCCACGGCCATCAGCTCCGCGAACCCGTCCACCTGGCCCGGATCCTCCAGGAGATTGCCTCCGAAGATCGCCTCCAGCCGCCGCGGGGGGAGGAACGGAGCGAGGATCAGGAACACGAAGCGGCACTTGGGGCAGTCCCCGCACCAGGCCGCGGCTCGGCGGCTGCGATCGCGCCGGAACACGGCGTTGCAGCTGGTGAACGCCTGGTGGTAGTCGGGGAGGCGCGCGAACGTCCGCGCGATGGCCAGCTCCGAGAACGGGCGCAGCAGCGAGAACCACTCGAGTCCCGGGGCGCGCCAGGCCAGCTGCGCGCGCAGCAGGCGCTCGAACGCGAGTCCCTTGCTCCACTGGTGGTTGACCTCGATGCCGTCCACGCTGAGGTTGCCCTCGGAGGCGGAGCGCTCGTTGGACATGGCCACGGCGTCGAAGCCGTAGAGGGGCGCGGCGGCGCAGGAGATGGCCGACACCACCGCCGTGATCGGCACGTGGCCGTTGCGCGCGCCGTGGGCGTTCAGCTCCAGGAGCTGGGGCGCCAGCTGGCGCTCGGCGGCCACGTGGGGGACACCGGCGACGGCCACCGTGCGGAGGATCGGCTCGGCCCGCCCGACCGAGAACGCCACCAGCGGCTCGCCGGCGGCGCGCAGCGCCTCCAGGGCCACGACGGAGTCCTTGCCGCCGCCGATCGGGACCGCGGTGCGGCGCTCGAGGGCCGGCGCGGCGCCCGCGGCGGGGGCGTCGTGCGTGTTCGGGGCGAAGCGGACGCGATCGCGCAGGTCGATGCCGTTGGTCCACGCGAACTCCGACAGGCCGTCCACGTAGAGGCGCTCGAGGAACGCAGAGGTGGAGGGGTCGATGGCGGCGCCGCTCTCGACCGTGATAGCCGGCGGTGCGGCGGTCTTGTAGTAGCTCACGCCGGCGACCAGGTGGAGCAGGGACAGCAGGCTGTCCAGGGTGTCGGCGGAGGCGCCCTGCGAGGGCGCCGTGGCGCCGGGGAAGCGCACGCGCTCGGTGAACTCCAGCTCGTCGTCGAGCGCGTAGTGGAGCGACGCGGTGAGCCGCGCGCGGTCGAAGTCGAAGCCGGTGAAGCGGAAGGTCTCGAAGCGCGCCGGGTCGAAGTCGACGCCGCGCGGGGCCACCGCGGCCTGTCGTGGGGAGTCGGCCATCGCGCACCTAGCTTAGGTGCGCGGCCGGTCTAGAGCCGGGCCACCGCCTCGGCCGCGGCGCGCTCGCCCGAGCGCACCGCGCCGTCCATGTAGCCGGCCCAGATCGTCGCGGTCTCGGTGCCCGCCCAGTGGATCCGCCCGACGGGATCGCGCAGCGCCGGCCCGTAGTTGAGCAACACGCCTGGGCCCGGGTTGCCGCCGTAGCAGCCGCGCGTCCAGCTCTCGGCCTGCCAGTCCTTCTCGACGAAGGCGATCGGGCTGCGGGCCTTCTCGCCGAAGTAGGTGGCGAAGTTGTTGAGCACCGCCTGGCGCCGCTCGCCCGCCGACTTCTGCATGTAGATGCGAGCCGCCTCGCCCTCGATGAAGCCCAGCATGACGCCCGGCGTGCCGTCCTGGGGCGTGTTGTCGAAGGTGATCCGCACCGGGCTGGCGTCGCTCACCACCTGGCCGGTGTAGCCGGAGTCGCGCCAGAACGGGCGGTCGTACACGGCCTCGCACTTGATCACCGAGCCCTGAGGCCAGCGCTGCGTCAGCTGGGTCCGGAGCGAGGGCAGATCGGGCTCGTAGTAGATGCCCGCGGTCAGCGCCGGCGCCATCGCGACGATCGCGCGCTTGCCCGTCACCGTCAGCTTGTCGGACTCCACCCGCACGCCCTTGCTGGTCTGCGCGATCTTGCGTACCGGCGAGCCCAGCACCACCCGCTTGCCAAGTGCCTTCGCCATGCCGATCGAGATCAGCTGCGAGCCGCCCACGAAGCGGCTCTCCTGGGCGCCCCCCGCGGTGTTGATCAGCCGCTCGAAGGTGCCCGGCGTGGTCTCGTTGCCCGCCGATGCGATGTAGAAGACGACCCACAGCAGCGAGAGGTCGCGCGGCTCGGCGGCGAACACCGCCTCGATGCCGACGTCGAGCAGGAAGCGCCCGCCGGCGGTCTGAGCCTGGCCGCGCTTGTAGGTCTCGAACGTCTGGGCGTCCCAGTCCCCGGCGCTGGCGGCTTCCCAGGGTCGATCGCGCGGGACGGTGTTGGCCTTGCCGTCCAGGTCCACGATCGCCTTCTCGGCCTCCGCGGCGCCGGTCGGGTCCGGCGGGATCGGGCCGAGCGGCCCCGACGAGCTGTACGGCGTGAGGCTGCCGCTTCGGTAATAGAGGTTGTTGCCTGTGTTGTAGGTCTTGTAGGTGGCCACGCCCAGCTCCTTGCCCAGCGCGATCATCCGGTCCTGAGTCGGCCCGATCCACTGGCCGCCCACCTCGATCGGCTTGCCCCCGGGCAGCGTGGCGTTCAGCGTCCGCCCACCCACGCGCTTGCGAGCCTCGATCACGATCGCGGAGTGCCCCGCCGCAACCACCGAGCGCGCGGCTGCGAGTCCCGCCAGTCCGGCTCCCACCACGATCACGTCGGCGCTCCGCGTGCGCTTGCGCTTGTGCTTCTTCCGGTGCTTGGCCTGCGCGACGCCGGGCAGCGCGGCGCCCGCCGCGCCCGCCGCGGCACCGCCGATCAGCGTTCGCCGCGTGAGGTTGCGCTCGCCGTTACCCGCCAAGGTCCACCGCTGCCCGCACGGCGCGGGATGGTACCTGGCACCCGGCGGTGCGCGAGCCGGGGCCGATGGCGGATCATGTGCCCGTGGAGGCGGCCTACGACCGGCACGTCGCGCGCGCCGAGATCGAGCGTGTGCGCGACGGCGCGCGCAGCGCCGAGCGCGACGAGCTGGCCGTGGAGGAGCCGCTGGAGATCCGCGTGGACGGCCAGCCGCTGGCGGTGACGATGCGCACGCCCGGCGAGGACGAGGCGCTGGCCGCGGGGTTCCTCGCCGGCGAGGCGCTGATCGCCGGGCCGGGAGACATCGAGCACGTGGGACCGACGGACGACCTGGCCGCCAACGTGGTGGATGTGCGCACCCGTGCGGGACTCCGCCGCGACCCCGCCGGCGAGCGCCGCTTCTATCTCAGCTCGTCGTGCGGCGTGTGTGGGAAGGGCGCGCTGGAGTTCGTGCGGCAGGAGGCGCCGCCGTCGGCCGCGACCGCGCCGATCGACCCCGCGCTGGTGGCGCGCGCCCCGGACGAGGCGCGGCGCATGCAGCGCTCCTTCGATCGCACCGGCGGACTGCACGCAACGGCGCTGTTCGATCCCGGCGGGGAGATGCTGGTGCTGCGCGAGGACGTGGGCCGTCACAACGCTATGGACAAGGCGATCGGCGCGCTGCTGCTGGAGGGCCGCTTCCCGCTGACCGGGGTGCTGGCGTGCCTCAGCGGGCGGGCCTCCTTCGAGCTCGTGCAGAAGGCGAGCCTGGCCGGGATGGCGGGACTGGTCGCCGTCGGGGCGCCCTCCAGCCTGGCCGTGGAGCTGGCCGCCGAGCGCCGGATGCTGCTCTGCGGCTTCGCTCGCGGCGGCTCGTTCAACGTCTACGCCGGGGGCGAGCGCCTCCGGAATTGACAGGCCCCCGCGCGAAGCCGAGCGGGCGTATGCTGGTGGCGGATGAGCGAGTCGGCGATCCAGGCCGCGATCGACGATCTCCTCCGCCGAGCGGAGGAGACCGGCTGCCTGGAGTTCTCCGACGTCGCGCAGGCCGTCGAGGGCCTGGACATCGACGAGGAGCGCATCGAGGCCCTCTACCGGGAGGCGGAGCGTCGGGGTATCGAGCTGGCCGACAACAACGGCCGCACCGGCACGCCCGAGAGCGGCTACACGCACGAGGTGGTGGCCGACGCCACCAGCGACTCGCTCCAGCTCTTCCTGCGTGACATCGCCCAGCGACCGCTCCTGACGGCGCAGCAGGAGGTGGACCTGGCCAAGCGGATCGAGCGCGGCGACCAGGCGGCCAAGGACCGCATGATCGAGGCCAACCTGCGACTGGTCGTCTCGAACGCCAAGCGCTACCGCGGCCTCGGACTCCCGTTCCTGGACCTGATCCAGGAGGGCATCCTCGGCCTCATCCGCGCCGTGGAGAAGTTCGACTACCGCCGCGGGTTCAAGTTCTCGACCTACGCGACCTGGTGGATCCGCCAGGCCATGCAACGCGGGCTCCAGCACCACGCGCGCACGATCCGGATCCCGGTGCACATCGGCCAGGAGCTGACCAAGCTGCGGGCGGTCGAGCGCAGGCTGGTCGGCGAGCTGGGGCGGGATCCCACGGTCGAGGAGCTGGCACGCGCCATCGACTCGGACCCGGCCCACGTGGAGGAGCTGCGCGCCGCCGAGCGGCTGCCGGTCAGCCTCGAGACGCCGGTGGGCGGCGAGGGGGATGCCGAGCTGGGCTCGCTCTTGCCCTCCGACGCGCCCAGCCCGCTCGAGGAGGTGGCCGTCGAGCTCGAGGAGGAGTCGATCCGCCGAGCGCTCGAGCGGCTTGACGAGAACGGCCGCCGCGTGATCGTCATGCGCTTCGGGTTGGGCGGCGGCGAGCCGATGACCCTGCGCGAGGTGGCCAAGCGCATGGGGCTCTCCGCCGAGGGCGTTCGCAAGCTCGAGCGGCGCGCGCTTCGCAGGCTCGCTGAGGAGCGCGAGCTGCAGTCGCTGGCCGCATAAGAGGATTCTCACCCGGGCTTTAGGGTTCGCGAGGGGTTGACGCCGACCATGGCCTGGTGCCGTCGTCGCTCGACAAGCAGACCGTTGCCAGGGTCAAGCTGGTGGCCCGTGGCCGCCGGATCGCGCTGATCCGCCGGCGGGTCGCCGGTTTCTCCGCCCTCCTTTTCGTCGTCCTCTGGACGGTCGTGTTCGGCCAGCTGGTCGTGGGGCGTGACCCGGCGCTGGCTCGGAAGGCGGCCCGGCGCCCCGCCGACGTCCGCCACGTGCCGGCGCGTCAGCGGCGCGCCAAGGTCGTAGACCTCGGCAGGCTCCGGAGCCGGCACGTCTCGGCTCAACCACGCCTCCCCGCGTCGAGCCCGTCCACGTCGTCCGCCTCGTCCACCTCGTCCGCACCACCGCCAGCGCCGACGACGCCCCAACCAGCGCCGACGACGCCTCAACCGGCTCCCACGACGCCCCAACCGGCTCCGACGCCGACTCCGGTCACGACCAGCCAGTCGTGACGGCAGCCGAGGCTGCCCGTTCGTTCTCGTGCTTCGGCTCGAAGGCGGCGGTGTACGTCGGAGGCGCTGGCGCGGACGGGCAGCCCAGCGACCTCTCCGCCCGAATCGCCCAGCGGCAGTTGCTGTCGGTGCATTCGCGCCTGTCGCGCTTTGCTGACGGCAGCGAGCTGAGCCTTCTCAACGCCGATCCGCGCGAGACGGTGCCCGCGAGTCGGCTTCTGCGTCGGTTTGCGAGGGCCGCGGTGGAAGCCGGAA